>NZ_JAJTDH010000168.1:0-4041 GCF_021300285.1 Microcystis sp. 49638_E5
ATCTGGTTTACGGCGATGGGTGTTAGCACCATGGCGTTCAACCTCAACGGTTTCAACTTCAACCAGTCGATTCTCGATTCTCAAGGTCGTGTAATCGGTACTTGGGCCGATGTGCTGAACCGCGCTGGTATCGGTATGGAAGTAATGCACGAGCGCAACGCTCACAACTTCCCCTTAGACTTAGCTAGTGGTGAACAGGCTCCCGTAGCTCTGACCGCTCCCGCTATCAATGGTTAATTCCTAGTCTGAACGAAAAGGCACTCCTGCGAGGGGGTGCTTTTTTGTTGTTAGAATTATGATATAGCTCAATGTTAAATGGAGTTAATCTTATGATATCCCCTCAAATTATTGAACTGGAACAAAAATTACGAGACTGTTCTCTTGAAGATAAAAAATGGTTATTGGAGCAGTTACATCAACAATTAGGATTGAATAATCAAAAAACAACTAAACAACGATTAATGGATAGTTGGAATGAAGCTTATAGTGATGGATTGGACGAATCAGAAACTTTGATGTTAGAGGGAATACGCCATCATCAATGCCAATTATCTGAGTAAATATGACGATTTTTCAAGGTGATATTTATTGGATTGATTTAGGAGAACCACAAGGTTCTGAACCTGCTTATCTTCGTCCTTGTGTTGTGGTGCAAAATGATGCTCTAAATCAGTCACAAATTGGGACGGTTATTGTGTGTCCATTAACAACCAATTTGAGACGAGCAAAAGCTATTGGTAATGTTTTATTGAATGAGGGTGAAGGGAATTTACCTGAATCCAGTGTTGTTAATGTTTCACAGATTTTCACGGTTGATAAACGTCTTTTAACGGATTCTATCGGAAGACTTTCTCAGGAAAAAATCAAATTAATTATTCAGGGAATTAAGTTGGTTATTGAACCTCAAGAACTCGAATAATAGGGGTTATAAAAGGATTTAAAGAATCCATTTTCCCTTAGACTTGGCTAGTGGTGAACAGGCTCCTGTAGCTCTGACCGCTCCTGCTATCAATGGTTAAGTTCTAATCAAATAATTACGACAAAAAAGGTCGGGGTGAGCTAATGTTCGCCCCGACCTTTTTTAATTGAAATTCTCGACAAATCACCTGAACATCCACCCAACTTACAAGATCGGCGATCGCAATAATTGATCAAAATGATCGCCTCTATATGTAGATTCAACAAGAACGCAGGATTAGGCAATGCTTATTTAGTCCAAGTTGTGCCATTTGACCATTGAATACAACTCGGGCTGACTAAGATGGCATTGAAAGTCGCGTCATCGGGAAATCTGACACTAGCGTTAGCGGGAGCCGTGACTCTTCCTGCCGCTGTGGGTCGCCGATAAGCCGACATATCAACCTTCAGGCGATTGCCTGACTGTGTGACAACAAGACCTGGGCTGCCCTCATACTGCCAAGTGCCGGCAAAACTGAGGGCTTGCCAAACGGTGCTATTGTTCCAATTAATCTGACCCCGACCATTCAAAGTACCAACAAAGGTACCATCATCAGGAAAGGTGACTTGAATTTGAGTTGGACTAAGTATGCGGCCCGTTGCCGTGGGTCGCCCATAAGCCGACATATCAACCGTCAGGAGATCGCCCGACTGCGTGATGATTGGGCCGGGGTTACCCCTGAAATACCATTGCCCATTTACGGGCGAACATATTGTACTAGCTGAAACTTGTGCAATTTGAGCGATGGGCAAAGTTGCCACCAACAGGGACATACCACCTAATAGGATAGTCTTGACAGAACGTAGATTCATAATTTTTTCCTGAAATTGGGAAGTCGTGTTTACTTGCTACTTTCAGAATATTCGGGGTCTAAGGGTGATGTCAGTCCCAAAATGAGTGGAAATTGACGATTTCAATGGTTTCTACTTTCAGGAATAAAGTGGAACAACATGGAAATTTAGGATCATTTGTCTCTGATGAGCTATATTTATACACTCCCTTTCAGCGACGGCAGTGTCAATTACGCTCTCTAGTTTACCGAAAATTTGGGTTTAAAGCCTCCCCCTTCTAGGGGGACTTGGTGATACAATATTAGATTCTTCAGGTTGCAATGCCGTCGCACATCGTGAAAATTCTGCTGAAACAGTGCAGCACTTTTGATGGAAAAATAGATAGACAAGAGCCACCGAAAACTCTTTAAACAAGGCAGTAAGTCTTCAAAAAGACTGAATGAATCGAAGAAAAACTTTTGTCGTAAAACAGATAGGGTAGGGCAGATCCGAATTTTCCTTGAAATAGGAAAACGCTTGGAGAGTGAACCACAAAAAGGGAAACTATAGCAAACCTAAATGAGTTGTGAAAAGGCATCAAATCTTTTCAAGTTAGGAAATTTGAAAAGATTGTATTTGGCAAAAAATTCAAATAAAAAATTAATAATTTTAAAGTTTTTGCCGAAACGATAAAACCTCCTGAGCAAATTTTTTAATTGAAACCAAATTGCTTCAACTGGATTTTCTTTCAGCACAGCCATCATATAGTTATTATCCATGGCCGCCCGTTTACTTTTTTGTGCCAGACTACGTCGGTAAGTGGATTCCTGGTTAAGAGCGTTAAGTGCTACTCGTCTCAAGAAGGCTCCCATTACGAGGGCTGTGACCAGAGCGAATCCGACATTGATCCTCATTAAAAGTAACATCTAAAATCCAATGAGCCTGATTTTCAATGCCCCAATGTTTACGAATAGCATTACCTATTTTTTGAGCATCAGCAGGGAGAGAACTGAGATAAAATTGGACTTCACAAGTGGTTTTATTCCAAAGATGACGAACTCGTTTAACCATGATAATACTTTGAAGTCCTTGCCATTGAGCCTGTTGATAAAGACCGCCGAAAGCTTCTAAAGGTACAGCCCAACACCAACGTTTTTCGAGGCGATGATGACCTTTTTCCAGACGGTAATCATAACTAAATTGAATACCATCAAATTGATGTGCTTGAGCTTGCTCAAACCAGTTTTTGACCTGAGTATAAAGAGTCGGATGATTAGCTTTAAGGGCGACAACGTAGTCAGCTTTTTTGGCTTGAATATGATTAATAATCGCCGTTTGAGTTCCCATAGCATCTAGGGTGATAATTGCCCCTTGAAGGTCTAACAGTTCTAGTAAAGCGGGAATAGCAGTAATCTCATTGGATTTATCTTCCACCTTGACTTGTCCTAAAACTAATTTCTGCTCCCCCGCCCAAGCCGTCACTAAATGCAAGGCTTTAATTCCTTGATTACGGTCGTAAGAACCTCTGAGACTTTTCCCGTCTATGGGAACTATTTCCCCCGAAAGAGAACCGATTAAATGGGGCAGCCATTGAGACAAAACTTTGGCCAAAACTTCCGGGTTAATCCGTTCAAAAACCCGCCGAAAAGTGTCATCAGAAGGAATGCCATTAGGTAATTCTAAAAACTCAGATAACCAAGACTGCTTACTGAGTCCATAATTTTCCATGTCTTCCCAACCTTTGGCTCCTGCTATAACTGCTAAAACAGCAATGACTAAAATATCAGTTAATAAATGTTTTTGGGTTCGGGACACTCTTGGGTCAGGAATATCTTGAAGATAAGTCAATAAACTAGCTTGAATTTCATTTATTGATGTTAAAGGAAGCTCAGGTTTTAGTTGAGCTTTATTTCCGGTGGGGAGAACGGGAGCAAAACCTTTACCCATGAGCTATTTCCTCATTAATTTTCATCAACAACAGTGAGACTAAGGCTAATTATAAATTATACAGAGGTAGCAGCGGCTAAGTCTGGGTACTGGCAGTGCGGGACGGTGCTATGGCGATTTGATTACCCTATTCAGAAATCTTTGTCAAGTACAATTTATACCAAATTAGATGAGCTTACCCTGTATTCTTACCGAATATGTCCCGCTCAAAAAAATAAATTCTAGTTAAAAATGTCAATTTTTCGAGAGAAGGAAAGATTATTTTATTCATTGAAAAAACCACAAATTAGGTCAGAATTTCAGCTAAATTTATGAGTTGAGATAAGTTTTTTATGGGCAGATATTTTAAAACTGTCTCTTGAAGCT
>NZ_JAJTDH010000002.1:0-125146 GCF_021300285.1 Microcystis sp. 49638_E5
TTTACCCGGGTAGGAGACCGCCTCTACTTCCGCAACTCCAATTGGAATAATGAGTTTACAATTTACCGTCCCCTTTATACAATTGACCCCGCCACAGGCAATGTTGTCCAGGTTTCTGGTACTCAGTATGTAGAATATCTCACCAATGTCAATGGCACCCTCTATTTCCAAGCCTATAATTCTGCTACTGGAAGCGAACTTTACCGAATCAACAACACCACAGGCAATGCCGTATTAATTGATGTGGTGACAGGGAGTGGTAGTTCATCTCCTCAGAACTTTACTAATGTCAATGGTACAGTCTTTTTTACGGCAAACAACAGTGCCAACGGGACAGAATTATGGAAGCTAGACGCGAGTGGTAATCCAGTTTTAGTTAAAGATATTGGCACTGGAAGTAATAGTTCCAGTCCCACCACGCTCTACGCAGTTGGCAACGTCTTATACTTTACCGCTGATGATGGGGTGAATGGTCGAGAATTATGGCGTAGCGACGGGACAGCACAAGGTACAGTTCCTTTAGAAATCTATATCGGCTCCAGTACCCCAAATGTAAGTAATTTGATTGATCTTGGCGGAGTTCTCTACTTTACCGCTAATAATCCCACTTACGGAACCGAACTCTGGCGCATCAACTCTACCACTGGCAATCCTGAAGTTGTGGATGTTCATTCAGGTGCATCAAGCTCCAGTCCTGCTAACCTAACTAATGTCAATGGCACACTGTATTTTACCGCTACGACTAGCGCAACTGGGACAGAACTTTATCGCATCAATAACACCACAGGAAATCCAGTTCTGATTGATATTAATTCAGCCGGAAGTGGCAGTTCATCGCCGAGTAATTTAACCAATGTCAACGGGATACTTTACTTTACCGCTACGACTAGCGCAACTGGGACAGAACTTTATCGCATTGATAACGCCACCAGCAATCCGGCTTTAATTGATATTGTGTCGGGTAGCAGTAGTTCTTCTCCCTATAACTTGCTCAATGCTAATGGCGTTCTCTATTTCACTGCCTATTATAATAATACAACTGGGTGGGAACTTTGGAAACTTGATCCAACGACCGGCAATCCAGTCTTTTTGAAGGATATTTATGTCGGCAGTAATGGTTCTAACCCCGGCAATTTAACCTACAGCAACGGTAAACTATACTTCACTGCTGATAATTACAGCCAAGGGATAGAGTTGTGGCAAACCGATGGCACCCCAGAAGGTACAGCTTTAGTTAAAGACATTAATGCCACAACCTTGGGTTCTAGTCCTAGCAACTTTATTAAAATTGGAGACATTCTCTATTTCACCGCTAACGATGATGTCAATGGGACCGAACTGTGGCGAGCCAATCCGGCTACTGGCGTTGTTTCTCTACTGGATATTTATCCCGGAAGTAATACTTCCAGCGTCAGCAACCTAACAGATGTCAATGGCACACTGTATTTCACGGCATTTAATGGCACTAATGGGATAGAACTTTATCGCATTGATAACACCACCGGAAATCCAGTTCTGATTGACATTAATTCAGGAAGCGGCAGTTCATCGCCGAGTAATTTAACCAATGTCAACGGCACACTCTACTTCCAAGCTTCTACCCCGACGAGTGGTTCTGAACTGTGGAGAATTGACCCAGCGACGGGAACCCCTAGTGTGGTTGATGTTGTATCCGGCAGTGGCAGTTCAAACCCCTATAACTTGCTCAATGCTAATGGCGTTCTCTATTTCACTGCCTATAACAATACAACTGGGTGGGAACTTTGGAAGGTTGATCCAACGACCGGCAATCCAGTCTTTTTGAAGGATATTTATGTCGGCAGTAATAGTTCTAACCCTGGCAATTTAACCTATAGCAACGGTAAACTATACTTCACTGCTGATAACGGGGTAAATGGCGTAGAGCTTTGGACAGTAAATGTTGACCAGATCACTACCATTGGCGTTGTTCAGAAAACCGGAGATGAGGATCAGGTCATTCCCTTTGCAGCTAATGACTTTGCCAGTGTCTTTAACAGTGGTAGTGGTGTCCCCCTAGCCAAAATCAAGATTATTAACTTACCGAGTAACGGACTTCTCAAGTTAAATAATAGTCCAGTTGCTGTTGACCAAGAAATTGCTGTAGTAAATTTAGGCAATTTAACCTTTACCCCAAACACCAACTACAACGGAATCGCTGGTTTTACTTGGAACGGTTCGGATGGAACCAATTACGCACTTAACCCATCAACCGTAGCTTTAACTATTAACTCAATTAACGATGTTCCCACCGTTGCTAATCCCATTACCGATACCAGTATTTTTAGCAATCGGTCTTCCAATTTCACTATTTCTGCTAATACTTTCCAAGACTCCGATGTTGGCGATTCTTTAACCTACTCAGCCACCTTAGCCGATGGCAGTACCCTTCCCAGTTGGTTAACCTTTAATGATCGCACTTTTAGTGGTAATCCTAGTGCGGCCCAAGCGGGACAATATGATCTAAAAGTTATAGCAACCGATCAGAGTGGTGCTTCCACAAGCGATAGCTTTGTCTTGAGTGTGGTGAATAGCGCTCCGACGAATATCACATTAAATAACAGTACTGTTCCTGAAAACAGCGCTAATAATACTGTTATTGGCCTGCTAAGTGCCTCGGATAACAATACTAACGACACTCATACGTTTACTCTGATTAATAATGCCGGTGGACGATTTGCGATCGTTAATAATCAATTGGTGGTCGCTGATGGTAGCTTATTGGATTACGAAACCAACACCCAACATACAATCCGAGTCAAAGCGACTGACAATACAGGATTATCCTACGAAAACAACCTCACAATCTCTATCTCTAATGTCACAGACGATACTGCTCCCGATTTAATTGTTTCTAATGCTTCCGTACCTGCAACCGGAACAGTCGGTAAGAGTATTGAAGTTTCTTGGACAGTACAAAACCAAGGGACAAGCGCCGCTCCTACGGATTGGTATGATCGCATTTACCTCTCCAACGATGCTATTTTTGATGCTAATGCTGACACTTACATCACCCAAGAATTAATCTCCACCCAAACACCATTAGCCGCCGGTGCAAGTTACAGCATTACTCGCAATATCAACCTCCCCAACTTTGCCACAGGAAACCGTTATTTAATCTTTGTCGCTGATGGTTCGGGAGGTCAAGGAGAAACTAACGAAACTAACAATACTCGTGCTGTCGCCATTAATCTCAATGCTCCCGACTTAATTGTCAGTGAGATTACCGCACCGGTTGAATCGTTGTCTGGACAACCAATTGAGATCAATTGGACTGTCAAAAACCAAGGAGCAGCAACCGCAGAAGGAACTTGGTATGATTATGTGTATTTAGTTAATACGGCGACCAGTGCCACCCAGTATGTCGGAATTTTTGAATATTCAGGTAGCTTGGCTGCTGGAGCCTCCTTAAATCGTACTCAATCCTACGGCGTTCCCCTCAGTTTAACCGGTAACTATCGAGTGGTTGTAACGACCGATTTTTACGGACAACTTGCTGAAGGAACGCAGAACGAATCGAACAATACTACTACAGATGATCGTCCGATTTCCCTACAACTTGCTCCGGTTCCTAATCTACAAGTTACTGGGGTAACTGCACCATCGACGGCTTTTTCCAGTCAAGAAACCGTCGTACAATGGACAGTGAAAAATGTCGGTACTGGTGCCACTAATGCGCCTGTTTGGTATGATCGAGTTTATTTGTCCCTCGATACTACTTATGACAATACTGATACCTATCTAGGAGAAGCAGTTAATCCTAGTTATCTCAACCCGAATGATAGTTATAGCAACAGCTTAACCGTAACCCTACCTCGCGGTATTGATGGCAATTACTATTTCCTCGTACAAGCTGATGTTTATAACTACGTTACCGAAGTTGGTAATGAAGGGGATAATTGGGGTTCTGGTGGGCCGACGGATGTTAATTTAACCCCACCTCCCGATTTACAAGTAACGGCGGTTAATGCGCCTAATGGAGCCTTCTCAGGACAGCCGATGAACCTGAGTTGGACTGTCACTAATGCTGGTACAGGACGCACTTTAGAAACAGCTTGGTATGATCGGGTATTTATGTCGGCGGATGCAACTTTAGATGCAGGCGATCGCAATTTAGGTACTTTTTACCATAGTGGTGCGTTAAATGCCGGTGCAAATTATACCGGTTCAGCAACAGTTAATTTACCCACTGGTGTGGCGGGAAGTTTCTTCTTCTTTGTCCAAAGCGACATCTATAACAACGTTTATGAGCACGTTTTTGAGAATAACAATAGTGGCTACGACACCACAGCAACGAACATTACCCTAACGCCGCCACCAGATTTAGAGTTTGAATCCTTAACAATTCCGAACAATGCTCGTTCTGGTAGCAGTTTAAGCATCAATTATCGAGTCACTAACTTTGGAGCGACAGAAACCCCGAATTATTATTGGACTGATACCTTCTATCTTTCCAGCGATAATCAACTAAATACGGCAACGGACATTAATTTGGGTAGTGTCGGCCAGTATGGCATTCTTTATCCAGGTGATGGTTATGATCGTACCGCTAACTTTGCCTTACCCAATACCTTAACTGGCACCTACTACGTCTTTGGTGTGACAGATAGCGGCGATCAAGTATTTGAATTAAATAATGTTAATAACGTCACTCAAAGCATCAATCAAGTACAAATTGTCTCCCAACCGGCGGATTTAGTCGTTACTAACGCAACTATTCCGACTACGGGAGAAGCTGGTAAGGCGATTTCCGTGCAATGGACAGTGAAAAACCAGGGAACTGGGGATACCATTGTTAACAGTTGGAGCGATCGCCTTGTAGTTTCTAACGATGAGGTTTTAGGAGATGCAGATGATCTGACCCTCGCCAGCTTCACCCGCACCGGACTTTTAGCTCCCAATGGTACCTACAGTCGGACTGAAAGTGTTATTTTACCCTTTACCTTAGAAGGCAATTATCAACTATTTGTCGTCACTGATTCGGCTAATAGCGTTTATGAAGGTAGCAATGAGGGAAATAATGCCTCTAGTGCTTTTCCCCTCACCATCTCTCGTGATACTCCCGATCTACAAGTTACTAGCATTACTCTGCCAAATACCGTGACTCCCGGACAGCCGCTGACCCTCAATTGGACGGTGGCGAATTTGGGGGTAGGACGTACTAATAGCAATTATTGGTACGATCAGGTTTATTTGTCTTTAGATAAAAATGTCAGCGGTGATGACATTAATTTAGGGTCGGTTTATCGTTCAGGAGCCTTAGAGCCATCAGCAAGTTATAGTGCCACGGGTACTTTCTCGCTTCCGGTTAATTTGAACGGCAGTTACTATGTTCTAGTGCAAACTGACCGAGATAATAACGTTATTGAAGGTGCATTTGAGAATAATAACGTTTTAGCCAGCGATAGTACCAGTGGAGGCGGTTCGGGAACTGGAACTCTACCGATTACCCCCGCTCCTTCTGCTGATCTGGCTGTCACTGCCGTGGATGCGCCAGAACAGGGAATTGCCGGACAATCTCTGAGTTTGACTTGGACCGTTGTTAATAATGATGCCAATACGGGTCAAAGTTGGTATGATGCCGTTTATCTATCCCGTGATCAAGTATTCGATCGCAACAGCGATGTTTATTTAGGCTATCGCAACCATACGGGGGGATTAAATGCAGGAGATAGTTATACTGCAACTCAATCTTTTAACATACCGCGAGGCTTAGGGGGACGTTTTTACGCCTTCGTGGTGACGGATGGCGGTAATGCCGTTTATGAACGGTTAGGAGAGATCAATAATGTTAATTATGACGGATTCTCGACGGAAATTATTATTCCTCCACCGTCGGATTTAGTAGTTACTAATATTGCTACTCCTAGCAGTGGCATTCCTGGACAAAATATCAGTATTAACTATACTGTACAGAACCAAGGGACAGATACTGCTTACGGAAGTTGGAAAGATTCCGTTTATCTGTCACAAGATACCCAGTGGGATGTCAGTGATGCTTTAGTAGGACAAGTAAATCATTCAGGAGATATTGCAAGTGGTGCGAGTTATACTGGGGTATTAAATGGGGTTGTCCCGGGGGTTAATTTAGGGAATTTTTACGTTATCGTGCGGAGTGACATCCTCAATCAAGTTTCTGAAGTAAATGAGGGTAATAATGTCGGAGTTTCTAGTAGTAAAATTACCTTAGATGTCGAAGAATTAGGCTTAGAAACGCCAGATACAGGTAATTTAGGACAAGGACAGTCAGTTTATTATCGTTTTGATGCTCAAGTAGGACAAGCGATCCGACTGAGTTTTGATAGCAGCAATAATCAATCCTTTAATGAATTGTATGTCAGTTATGGGAAAATGCCGAGCCGGGGGCAATTTGATCTGACTACTACCCAACCCTTTAACGCCGATCCGGAAATTGTAATTCCCATTGAAAAAACAGGAACTTATTATGTCTTAGCGTATGGGGATCAAGTTAGTGGTTCTCCTAGTTACCAAATTCTCGCTCAAGATATTCCTTTCTCAATTACAAAGGTAAATACTGACACTATTGGTAACTTTGGCGAAGCTACCTTAGAAATTTACGGGGCAAAATTCATTGAAGGTACTACCTTCCAACTGCTCGCTTCCGATGGCAGTGTCATCGAAGCAGAACAAGTGTATCTAGAAAATTCTACCCTTGCTTATGTCACATTTGATCTATTTGATGATCCAATCGGTTTGTATGACCTTAAAGCTAAACATAGCGACGGTAGTAGCGTTATTTTGGCAGATAGTATCACGGTTCAGACAGCTACAGGTTATGACTTAAATTCCAACATCACAGGACCGGAAGAAGTTCGCCCTGGCCGCAATTATATTTTCAATGTTAACTACGGTAACGAAGGTGATACTGATGCGATCGCTCCTCTGTTGATTATTGAAAGTGTTACCAATACCCAAGTAGGAACGACTTTAAAGGGACTAAGTTCCAGTGGTCCACTACATCTATTGGGTGTTAGTAATGAAGGTCCACAGGGAATTTTACGACCTGGAGATCTTAATACACTGCCAATATATTTCAATAGCAGTACCGATCCAGTTAACTTCAGTGTCCGTACTTATTCTGCGGATAATAATACGCCTGTTGATTGGAATAGTTTTGAAGCTTCGATTCGTCCTAGTGGATTGACTGATACTCAGTGGGATAGCTTTATTAGAAATATTGCCTCACAGGTACGAACTTATGGGGAATATGTCCTCTTGCTCAATAAAATGTCTGCTATTGTTTCTCCTGAAAATGAACCGATTTACGATGTTAATGAACTGTTCGGTAAAATTTACCAGCAGAATGCTAATTATTCTCCTTCTGTCTCATTTAAAGGCACACTGACAGACATAAATACAGGAAATTCGATCTCTCAAGGTTTAATTATTCTTGAAAGAATCAATACTAGTAACCCTGTTCGGCGAAGTTTTTTCACTGACGACTTGGGAGATTTTGAATTAACAGGACTCGATGCAGGAAGTTATCAACTCAGAGTGGCTGGTTCCTTGGATGAACCGATTAATATTACGGTAAATTTAAGCGCAACACCCCAAATTCTCAATTTAGAAGTCGATTATGTTCCACCACGAGATTTATTAAGAGATTTACCCCCTTCTCAAGAAAAGCCGGTGTTGACCGTCGCGTCCGATGATAGTCGCCATGTATTAGTAGTACAAAATGGATCAATTGCTTATGCAACCTATGACGAGATTACTGCTCAATGGACAACTCCCATTACAATCCCTCAAGCCCAAGGAAATCGCATACAACTACTAGCAGTAGTTGATCCAGTAGATAGTTCTTCCCCTATTTTAATGGCAGTCTGGGTAGATAATAATGATAACTTTAACTATGCGATCGCTAGAAAAATTGGTGATAGTTATCAATGGGGCAATGGAAACTTAATTCCTAGCTCTGCTCAACCAGCAACCAACCAGTTACCCTTTATGCGTTTACAGGGTCAAGACAATGGAACACCAGCAATTTCTTGGGTAGTTTTTGGAGATAGCGATACAGGCAATCAAGAATATTTAACTACTTGGGATGGAATAACCTGGACAAATATAAGCAAAGCTGATTCAAGTGTTTCATCATTAGAAGTTGAAACGATCACTTTCCAAGAAATTAATATCTTAAATGATTCGAGTCAACCAACTCCCTATCCTCCCGATCAATTAGGAAGTTTAGATTATTATGATTTTCGCTACAAAGATTTTCAACGGCGTAATCCAGGACAAGAACCTCCTGATTACTATAAAGAGTATGGAGAAAAATATGTTTCTCGATTTACAAATGAAACGGCTAAAAAACTAAGTCCTGAAGGTCAAGCGTGGTTAGAAAAAACCCGTGAAAATTTACAACGAGCCATTGAAGATCGTCTAAATGCCGCCCCTGGTGCCTTTGCTGAACTTGAACGAAATACTGATGCTTTTCGAGACTTTGCCTATGAAACTCATCCTGACGCTTATTGGGATGCAGGGCTAAAAGATTTACCAATCAAAGATTTACTCGAAATTGGAAGTACTCCTGACTTCAAGGATCTTTTGACTCCCGAAGGATTGGAGCAAGTAGCTGAAATAGCAGAACGTTATGTCAAAGATAAAGCCCAACAGTTAGAAGATAAGTTGAATGATTTAGTTAACAAAATTGGAGATGGTACTGGCGATATAGTAGAGGGTATAGGTGATATATTGGATGGACTAAACAATATAGCTGATGGGATAGGCGACTTACTAGATGGTAAATTAGAGCCGCCTAACGATTTCAATGATATCGATCAAATACTAGATGGAATTGATGATCTTGTTGATGGTATAGGGGATATAGTCGATGGCATTAGTGATCTCGCAGATGCAGCAGGCGATATAGTGGAGGGGCTAAAGGATCTAGTAGACTCTATAGACGATGCCATAGGCGATATAGGTGATTTTATCGGAGATAAACTCAAAGATGGGATTAGTGATATTGCAGACTGGATTGACAACACAGCAGATGATATCGGGGACACAGTAAATGATCTAATTGACGATTTCAAATGTTATTTATTTGGTGATTGTGACGACGATGATGATAATGATGACGATGATTATGATCCCGATGTAATTCGTCCTCGTGACCCTAACGATATCTTAGGACCCAAAGGTTTCGGCGATGAGCAATGGATTAATACTAATGAACGTTTCGGTTATACCATCCGCTTTGAAAATGCTGCTACTGCTTCTGCACCCGCTCAAGAAGTAGTCATTACTCAACAGTTAGATTCTGATCTTGATTGGCGCACTTTCCGCGTTGATGATTATGGTTGGAGTGGTAACACTTATGAGTTAGCTGGTGATCGCGCTTTCCATCAAGGACGAATTGACTTAACTGAAACTAAGGGTTTCTATGTTGATGTTTTTGTTTCCATTGAGACTACTACAGGAATCGCTACTTGGCGGATTAGTACCGTTGATCCAGAGACGGGAGAAGCACCTTTAGACGCACAAAAAGGATTTTTACCCACTAATGATGAAAATGGAGTCGGGGAAGGTTTTGTTACTTATAGTATTAAAACAAAAAACACTGTACAAACCGCAGATGTAATTGACGCAACTGCGCGGATCGTCTTTGATACGGAAGAACCCATCGATACCCCACCCATTTTCAATACTCTTGATGTCACTAAACCCACCAGTCAAGTTGATACTTTACCAACCACGACGGATAACCCTGAATTTACCGTTAAGTGGACAGGAACAGATATAGGATCAGCTTTGGCGACTTATACTATTTATGTCTCTGATAATGGCGGTAATTATACAGTCTGGCTCAATAATACTGAGTTAACCGAAGCCACTTACACGGGGACAGCCGGACATACCTACTCTTTCTATTCGGTTGCGGTTGATAACACAGGTAATACAGAAGCAGCACCGACGACGGCAGATGCAACCATACAAATCGGTGGCGCAGTTAATCAACCCCCACAAATCTCGGTCAATACAGGCTTAACTCTTAATGAAGGCGCTAATTCTGCTATTTCTAATAGTTTGCTTGCTGTTACAGATCCAGATAATACCTCGGATCAGTTGACTTTTACCATCAGTACGATTCCGACAAATGGAAATTTACAACGCAATGGAGTCACGTTAGCGGTTAATAACACCTTTACCCAAGCTGATATTAATAGTGGCTTACTATCCTACATTCATAATGGCGGAGAAACGACCAGTGATAGCTTTAGCTTTACGGTAGCCGATGGAGCAGGTGGTAATATTAATGTCACAAGTTTTGTCATTACAGTTAACCCAGTAGATGACGCACCAACCGTCCTCAATCCGATTACGGATGTCAATGTGGCTGAAGATGCAGAAAATAGCGTCATTAACTTAAGTAATGTCTTCACTGACATCGACAATGACCCGACTTCAATTGTCAAATCAGTCTTCGCCAATGACAATCCAGGATTAGTCACCGCTACCATCGTTAACAATCAGTTAACCCTCGACTACCAAGACAATCAATCTGGGACAGCTAATCTTACGATTCGTGGGACATCTAACGGTAAAACTGTTGATGATACTTTCATAGTCACAGTTAACCCAGTAGATGACGCACCAACCGTCCTCAATCCGATTACGGATGTCAATGTGGCTGAAGATGCAGAAAATAGCGTCATTAACTTAAGCAATGTCTTCACTGACATCGACAATGACCCGACTTCAATTGTCAAATCAGTCTTCGCCAATGACAATCCAGGATTAGTTACCGCTACCATCGTTAACAATCAGTTAACCCTTGACTATCAAAACAATCAATCTGGGATAGCTAATATTACGATTCGGGGAACATCTAACGGTAAAACTGTTGATGACACTTTCCTAGTCACAGTTAACCCAGTAGATGACGCACCAACTGTCATCAATCCCATTACTGATGTCAATGTTAACGAAGATGCAGCTAATACCGTCATTGATTTAACTAATATCTTCACCGACATCGATAATGACCCGACTTCAATTGTTAAATCAGTATTCGTCAATAACAATCCGGGATTAGTCACCGCTACTATTGTTGACAATCAGTTAACCCTTGACTATCAAAACAATCAATCTGGGACAGCTAATCTTACGATTCGGGGAACATCCAACGGTAAAACTGTTGACAATACTTTCCTAGTCACAGTTAACCCAGTAGATGATGCACCAACTGTCATCAATCCCATTACTGATGTCAATGTTAACGAAGATGCAGCTAATACCGTCATTGATTTAACTAATATCTTCACCGATATTGATAATGAACCGACTTCAATTGTTAAATCAGTATTCGTCAATAACAATCCGGGATTAGTCACTGCTACCATCGTTGACAATCAGTTAACCCTTGACTATCAAAACAATCAATCTGGGATAGCTAATATTACGATTCGGGGAACATCTAACGGTAAAACTGTTGACAATAGCTTCACCATAACAGTTGCATCTGTCAATGATGCACCCACATTGCAACAGGAAATAGCCAATCAAACCGCCACAGAAAATCAACCCTTCAGCTTCACCATTCCCGCCAACACCTTCACAGACATTGACGGCGATAATCTCACCTACACCCTAGCCACAGGAACAGTCCTCCCCAGTGGCATCACCTTTGATAGCGCTACCCGTACCTTCAGTGGCACCCCCTCCGATACTGCTTCAGGTACTTATAACCTGACAGTAATCGCCAGCGACTCAGCCGGAGAAAAAGCCAACGATAGCTTTAGCCTCAACGTCCTCAACGCCGTCAACGGTAGCACCAGCAGTGAAACCGTCAACGGTACTAGCGGCGACGACCACATCAATGCTGGTGCTGGTAACGATAGCGTCAACGGCGGTGAAGGCAACGATATTCTCGATGGTGGTATAGGAAATGACCGACTCGCAGGCGGTCCCGGTGACGACACCTACATTGTCGATAGCAGCCGCGACGTAGCCATTGAAAATGCCGGCCAAGGACAAGACACCATCAAATCCTCTGTAAATTACACTCTCACCGTCAACATCGAAAATATCACCCTAACAGGGAACGCCAACATCGACGGCACAGGTAACAATCTAGATAATGTCATCACCGGTAACAGTGGCAATAACCTACTCAAGGGATTAGATGGCAATGACACTCTCCTCGGTGGCGCAGGTAACGACACCCTGATTGGTGGAAAAGGAAATGACATTCTCACCGGCGGCGATGGCAGCGACTCATTCCTCTTTGGCAGTGGTGCTATCTTTAATAGCAGTGATTTTGGAGTTGATAACATCAGCGACTTTACTAAAGGAAGTGACAAAATTATCCTGAGTAAAACCTCCTTCAATGCTCTTGTTAGTACCGTCGGCAATAGCTTACAAGCCGCCGAATTTGCCACCATCAATGAGGCGGCTAACGAACTAAATCTAGTTGGTTCCAGTAATGCTAAAATCGTTTACAATTTAGCAACAGGTAATCTGTTCTACAATCAAAATGGAGCCACGACAGGATTAGGTAATGGCGCACTTTTTGTCACATTGAATAGTATCCCACAGCTAAATGAGAATGACATTTTAATTCAAGCTTAAGTAAACAGCCAGCGAAACATCCCATCTCACAATTAACCATATATCAGGAAAATTACTCATGTTTAAACTCCCAACTTTAACCTTAATTACTGTTGCTGGTTTGTTAGTGGCGACGGCTGAAACTTCCCCCGCCGCCGTTGTCAATGGAAGTTTTGAAACTGGTAATTTTTCTGACTGGAATACCAGTGGACAAGCGAGCGTTGAAACTTCAAGTTTTCAGGTTACACCAGTTAACGGAAGTTATCAAGCCGTGTTACAAACTTGTTTTTTTACTGGTGCTTGTGATGACAGTCAATCCTTGACTAATGCTAATGATTTAGAATCATTTCTCGGCTTATCGGGTAATCAGTTAAGCAATCTATCGGTTGTTGAAGGCTCGGCTATTAAACAGACTATTACTGCTAATGCTGGCGATGTTTTCAGCTTTTCTTGGAATTTTCTGACTGATGAAGATGCCGCTAATGTAGATTACAACGATTTCGCTTTTTTTACCCTTAATAACAATTTATATCGTTTGGCGGATATTCAATCTAGTTTTCCAGTCAGTCCCTCTTTTTCCCATTTAAAGAAAGAAACAGGTTATCAAACCTACACGATACCAATATCGGTGACTGGAAATTATATTTTAGGGTTTGGGGTAGTTGATGTGGATAAGACAGGGGGAGGAGATAACACTATCAATTCAGCTTTATTAGTTGATAATATTAAACTAACTAATAATTCTGATATCGCCAAAGTTCCCGAACCTGATACTATTTTCGGACTATTATTAACTCTAGGATTAGCCAGCAAGTGCAAGCGCAAGAATTGTTAACATCACCCGCTATCAAGAAAAAGGGTTTCTTAAAGAAACCCTTTTTCTGCGTCAGTATATCACAAAAATTGCTTCGGTGCTTCAAGATAACTGATAACTGAAGTGTCCTATTCTTACGGTTAGGTAAAAGTCAACTATGAGTGCTAAATTTTGCATATTAATTCCCTCAAAAATCTTGCGAATTGAAAAGCATTTTAGGCAAAAGCTAGATTCGTGGCTGGCTGAAGCTGAGGCGGCAAATCTTTCTAATTGCGGTTTGTCTAATTATGCTCTATATAGCTTGTCAGAATTTGAGAAACGTCCAGATGTTAATTTGAATTTGCCAGATAATATCGGCGATCGCTATCATGTAATAGATTGGGGATTTTATTTTATGTCTGATGCTATCCTGAGAGATTTTTTATCTTGGCTGGCACAAATATATGTTTATGGAGAAGTGGGAGTATTGAAATATTGGTCTGATGAACTTAGACGGTTTCCCCCAATTAAAATTAGTAAGATTCAGCAGTATATTTCTCATTTTTCTATGAAGAATTTACCGCTAGATGAACTCTGTTTTTTTTTATTAGGAGAAATCAATGAAACTAGCTAACTTATTTCCTTTAAGCAAGGAACAAAGACAGACACTCATTCGTAATTATCAAATTCTCCGACAAGAAGTCGATAAGATTGGTAAAGAGTATGAACAAAAATCTTATGAAGAACTGTTCAGCAAAAATGAACCAACAATTTTAACGGTAACAACGGATGCGGGTTTCAAACTAACCTTCGTTGCGGAAGCTTACCATTTACAAAAAAATGGGACAATCTGCTTTTGTATTGATGCTGATGGTTTACCAACCCTATTTTGCATCAAGCCATCCTACAATTTCTACAAACGTTCTGATGACTCGGTGTATTACTAAATTAATCCTTTTCTTTCCCAGATGAACAGCTTATATTATATCTGGTTAAATAACCGTGATATTGTCAAGGCGCAATCCTAGCACCCTTTACATCTGCCATGCTTCCCACAGCAGCCAATTGATTTATTCAGCAAACCCTAATTAGGGCTTGCGGCCAAAAGTAGGCGCGAAGCATTCGGATAGAAAATCTCTGGTTTCACCGATAGGTTATTGCCCGAATTCATCGCCCCTACAGGACGCGGGCCGATGAAGACGCAAGGTTTTGAAGCACGATTCTCTCAAAATCTTGCACCTGTGGGAGCGAGAAAAGCCACAAAACCTCTACCTTGCCTACATTTCACATTTATTCAGCAAACCCTAATTATGGATGCTTTTGCCGATAACCTGTACTGCACTGAAACTGATTAGGGGAAATTTTATTACAAATGCTCAAGCTTGTTCTTTTGCAACTCTAGCGCTTGCCACCCTCCCATACTTTTTAAACAGGATTTCGTCTGACTGCTGATTCCTGATTCCTGATGGCTGTTCCCTGAATCATCCCGCAGTTTTATATTTTCTTTAGACATGGACTGTCCTAAAACCTGCTCAGAGCGGCCAAAAGTCAGAAAATAGAAATAAAGGTGCGATTGGAGAATTCGAGTAGCGATCGCACCCGTCAGCCGCCATTGGAGAAAGATAAAGTTATGGCAGATAACTACAGAAGTCGCATTGTTACTCAAGGTACCCAACGCAGTCCTAATCGGGCTATGTTAAGAGCGGTAGGTTTTGGGGATGAGGACTTTAGCAAACCCATCATCGGCATCGCTAACGGATTTAGCACCATTACCCCCTGTAACATGGGAATTAATGATTTAGCAATGCGTGCCGAAGCAGGAACCAGATTAGCGGGGGGAATGCCGCAACTTTTCGGGACTATCACCATTAGTGACGGGATTTCCATGGGAACAGAAGGAATGAAATATTCTCTCGTTTCTAGGGAAGTAATCGCCGATTCCATTGAAACCGTCTGTAATGGTCAAAGTCTCGATGGAGTCCTCGCTATCGGGGGTTGTGACAAAAATATGCCGGGGGCAATGATTGCCATGGCCCGGATGAATATTCCCGCTATTTTCGTCTATGGTGGCACGATTAAACCGGGGCGCTACAAAGATTGCGATTTAACCGTGGTCAGTTCCTTTGAAGCCGTGGGACAGTACAGCGCCGGTAAAATCAGTGAAGAAGACCTCATCGGAATTGAACGCAACGCTTGCCCCGGTGCTGGTTCCTGTGGTGGAATGTTTACTGCTAATACCATGTCTTCCATTTTTGAAACCATGGGGATGAGTTTACCCTATACCTCAACCATGGCCGCCGAAGATGCGGAAAAAGCCGATAGTACCGAAGAATCGGCCAAGGTTTTGGTCGAGGCGGTTAGAAAACAGATTCTCCCTAGCCAAATTTTGACCCGTAAAGCCTTTGAAAACGCCATTTCGGTAATTATGGCGGTGGGGGGTTCCACTAACGCTGTGCTGCACCTTTTAGCCATTTCCCGCACCATCGGGGTAGAATTATCGATCGATGATTTTGAAACCATCCGCCAGCGTGTACCGGTTATCTGCGATCTTAAACCCTCCGGGCGTTACGTTACCGTAGATCTGCATAAAGCCGGCGGTATTCCCCAAGTGATGAAAATTCTCCTGGTTAATGGTTTACTCCACGGGGATGCCCTCACCATTAGCGGTCAGACTATCGCCGAGATTTTAGCCGATATTCCCGACCAACCGCCCTCAGGCCAAGACGTTATCCGTCCTTTTAGCAATCCTGTCTATAAAGAGGGTCATTTAGCCATTTTAAAAGGAAATCTGGCCACAGAGGGGGCCGTGGCCAAAATTAGCGGCGTGAAAACTCCGGTCATCACTGGGCCTGCGCGGGTGTTTGAGTCGGAAGAAACCTGTTTAGAGGCAATTTTAGCCGGAAAAATTAAAGCCGGGGATGTGGTGGTTGTCCGTTACGAGGGACCAGTAGGCGGACCGGGTATGCGGGAAATGTTAGCCCCCACTTCGGCAATTATCGGCGCCGGTTTAGGGGATTCCGTGGGATTAATTACCGATGGTCGTTTTTCTGGGGGAACCTATGGCATGGTGGTCGGTCACGTCGCTCCAGAAGCAGCGGTGGGTGGTACAATTGCCCTAGTAGAGGAAGGAGATCAAATCACTATTGATGCTCGTCAACGTCTCTTGAGTTTAAATGTATCGGAAGAAGAATTAGTCCGTCGTCGTAACCATTGGCAACCGCGCCCCCCACGCTATAAAACGGGAATTCTCGGCAAATACGCCAAGTTAGTCTCCTCTAGCAGTCTCGGCGCTTTAACGGATCTGAATCTGTTCTAAAAGTATAACGGGGAATGGCGATCAATTGCGATCGCCATTTCCCCCACTGCCCACCGAACACCCCCACTGATAACTGATAACTGATAAGACTGACGGCTCTAATTAGGGTTTGCGGCAAAAAGTAGGGGCGAAGCATTCGGATAGAAAATCTACGGTTTCACCGATAGGTTATTGCCCGAATGCTTCGCCCCTACAGGACGCGGGCCGATGAAGACACAAGGTTTTGAAGCATGATTCTCTCAAAATCTGGCACCTGTTTCGCTCGTAAAGCCACAAAACCCTTACCTTGCCTACATTTCACATTTATTCAGCCAGCCCTAATTAATGCTCATTCTTAATTCTCCTGCCTCCTGACGACCGACTCCTGACTCCGTTAAAGATTAATAACTATGACCTATCTACTCACTGTCTATCGAGCGCTCGAATGCCGTCCAGATACCTATCGGGACTGGTATGACCAAGGCAATATTTTAAAAGAAAGAATGGACTATTTTGGAGCCTTAATCAGCTACGAAAAAGCCTTAGAATATTATCCAGATGATTATTGGGCATGGTACAAAAGGGGTATGATACTAGAAGACTTGGGAATGTATGAAGAAGCGGCTCAAAGTTATGCTAACGCCGCACAGGTAAAGGATGATAACTATTGGGCTTGGTACGATCAAGGTTGTGTTTATCTACAGGAATTAAAGGACTACGAAAAAGCGATCGCTTGTTTTCAACGGGCCCTAAGTCATAGTCCGGGGGACTATTGGGCAGCCTACCGGCAAGGGGAGGCCTATCGATTGCTGAAAAATTACGAACGCGCTATCACTTCCTACGATCTGGCCTTGGGGGTGCGACCCCGGGATTATTGGGCCTGGTATCGTCGCGGCGACGCTTTCCGGGATTGGGGCAATCCCCAAGAGGCTTTATTTAATTATCGTACCGCCCTCGATATCCGACCGCAAGATTACTGGTCCTGGTATCAACAGGGTGTGATCTTACAAGCATTACAGCGCCTGCCAGAAGCGATCGCCTGTTATGAAGAATCGTTAAAAATCGATCAAGATGATCGCTATGCGTGGTATAATTCCGCCTGCTGTTATGCCGCCCTCGGTCAACAAGAAAAAGCGATCGACTGTTTACGCGAAGCCATGGACATAGAACCGGATATATGTGGCGAATTAGTGCGTAATAACTTTGTTTTCGATGGTTTAAGGCAAAATGAAACCTTTAATGACCTCTTGAGTTGCTATTCCCCCAGCTAAAGTCTTTTTGCATCACCTAGGGTTTGCTGAAAGGGTTTTTCGTGGGGTGTGGGGTTTTAGGCATTTTCAGGGAAAAAGTGCCTAAATTTTCCCCTCTATTGCTCAAACGGCTGGCACTTTTTTGATGGCAAAAAAGCCTAAAGATATTAGCCAACAAGGTTTTTAGATTTATTTAGCCAGTCTGGATTAGCTACAATTGCAATTAGAGAAAAATTATTGAGAATCTTATGCGAGAACTAGACAGAGACAAAACCATCGAACAACTAAACGAAATCATGGAATTTGAACTAGCGGGAGTTGTCCGTTACACCCACTATTCCCTGATGGTGACAGGTCCCCATCGCATCCCCATCGTCCAATTTTTCCAGACTCAGGCCACGGAATCCCTCACCCACGCGCAACAAGTTGGGGAAATTCTCACCGGTTTAGAAGGTCATCCTAGCTTAAAAATTGCCCCCATCGAAGAAAGCTATGAACATAATATCAAAGCAATCTTGAGTGAGAGCCTCAATCATGAGAAAAAATCCCTTGATTTGTACAAAGCACTCCTAGAAACCGTTGAAGATGCCAGTATTTACCTAGAAGAATTCGCTCGCGGTATGATTGGACAAGAAGAATTACACAATCTGGAAATTCGCAAGATGCTGCGGGATTTTGCTTGAGCTAGGATCAAACCTAGAGTTTATCGACTAGCTTATGAATCTTAGTTCCGCTTTACCCACTTTTATTATCACTCTCCGGGAAGGTTTCGAGGCCGCTTTAGTGGTGGGAATTGTCCTCGCTTGTTTACAAAAATCGGGTCGATCGCAACTTAACTCATGGGTGTATCGTGGTATTGGTGCGGGAGTGGTGGCTAGTGTTTTGGTCGGTATTTTGCTAGGGGGAATCCTTTTTCAAGTGGATGCCTCTCCTAGTCCATTTGTACCAATGATTAAGGAATTGCTGGCCGCCACTTTTGGACTGATTGCCGTCTTGATGTTGAGTTGGATGTTAATTTGGATGACTCAACAGGCCAAATCTTTGAAATCTGAGGTAGAAAGTGCGGTAAAAGCGGGTTTAAAATCGGAAAATGGGGCAGGAAAAGCGATTTTTCTGCTCGTTTTTATCGCTGTCTTGCGAGAGGGATTTGAAACTGTTCTCTTTATCCTGGCCCAATTCCAAAAAGATTGGCAGATACAAACCTTCGGTGCGATAGCGGGGTTAAGTGTCGCAACCTTGTTGGGAACTCTCCTCTTTGCGGGGGGAGTAAAAATTAATATCCGTCTCTTTTTCCAAATTATGGGGACTTTCCTCCTCTTAATCGTTGCCGGATTACTCATCGGTATTTTGAAACATATCGACGCAGGAATCAGTCTTTTAAGTGAAATTGACCCTTTTTATCGCAATTTCTGTCCTTCTCTCCCCTCCTCCTGTCTTCTCGGTTTTCAAGTTTGGGACGGTTCCCAAATTTTGAGCGATCGCACTTTCCCCGGACTCCTCCTTAAATCCCTGTTTGGTTATCGTCAAAACCTCTATATCAGTCAAATTGTTGCTTATATCCTCTTTTTACTGCTTATCGGTGGCCTCTATTTCCAAAGCTTACGACAACGTCCTCAAACAGTGACCAGTAAACAGTAAACAGTAATCAGTAAACAGTAAACAGTGACCAGTAAACAGCGAAAAGATGGCAAGAAACTGCTATTTAATAATGCTCACTTAAAAACTCACATCTGATAACTGTTAACTTACCCACTGATAACTTACCCACTGATAACTGATAACTTACCCACTGATAACTGATAACTGATAACTGATAACTGATTATGACTACTTGGCAATGTGACGGTATCCCTAAAGATGGTAAAACTTATCCGCAAGCGATTGCGGGAGGTCATGAACCCTGCGACAATACTACTCCTGATTGTCCTATCTGTGGCCTGCCTAGGGAAGCGATGGATCCCGTAACAACCACGGTTAAAACCACGGTGGTGGTGTCCCCGGGGGGTACCACTAGAGTCGGCCAAAAATCTAACTGGTTACTTCCCTTCGCTTTGATAATTACCGCTTTAACCGCAGGTTTAGGGGGTTGGAGTCTATTGCAAATGCTGATTCCCAAACCCGATACTTCCCAAGTTACACCAGAAGAAACCCCAGACAAGCAACCCAAGGCAACTTTTGTGAGTAATACGGCTAAAAATCCCGATTTATTTAGCCAAGGTGAGAAAATACTGCTTAATTCCACTCCTAACAAAGAAAAAGGCGCAGCGGCCTTTAAAAAGGAAGATTGGTCAAATGCGATCGCATCTTACCAACTGGCGGCCACTCCCCAAGCAAACGATCCGGAGGGCAAAATCTATTACAATAACGCCAAAGCTAGACAAAAAGGTAATCAAAAGACTATAGCCGTTGTTGTCCCCATCGCTAACGACCCCAACAGCGCCAAGGAAATTCTCCGAGGTGTGGCAAGGTATCAAGAGGAGTTTAATAATTCTAATTCTGGTAATCCTTTGGAAATAGTCATCGCTAATGATGGCGGTGGGTTACAATCAAAGGCGATAGCCGATGATCTGATTCAATCCGGTCAAGTTTTGGCAGTTATCGGCCACGGAATCGATCCTTTTAGTCAAAAAGCGATTGAAAGTTACCAAAAAGAAGGATTAGCGATTCTTTCTCCCCTGACTACCAGTGTTAGTCAAACGGGAAATGCAACCCTGAAAACCATTCCCCTTAAGGATAAGTCTCAGGAAGTTTTCGGTAGTTATCTGGAAGCAGTGGCCAAAACTTTGGCTAATTATGCTAGTAAGCAAGAGAATTCTCCCTCAGTGGTTCTTTTTTATAATTCCGATAGTCCCTATAGTCAAAAATTAAAGGATTCCTTTGCTAAAGCGATAAAAGAACCGGGAGGCAAGATAGTTAAGGAAATAGACACCACCAAAGCCAATTTTAACGCTAAAACCGCCATAGATCAGGCAAGACAAGCTGGCGCTAGGGTGGTATTTTTGGCCTTGAGTAAAGACGGCGATCGCATAGATCAAGCCGTGGCTATTGCCCAAGAATCGTCTGGAATGCTCTTATTAGGCGGAAATGAACTTTATACACCCGATATCCTTATTCAAGGAGCGGATAGCATCGACGGATTAGTTCTAGCAGTACCTTGGAGTTTCCAAGCAACGGATCCTTTTGCCAAAGATGCGCTGAAAAGTTGGCGCGGTCGCGTCAGTTGGCGTACTGCTACCGCCTACGATACCATGAAAGTATTAGGGGAAGCGATCGCTAAAAGTTCTGACCGTGCTACTGTAGTCGAAACTTTAAATCGAGGAATCACCTTGCAGGGAAGCACCACGGATTTTAACATTTTTAACCAAGTTCCCTTGGTGCGTGCTAATCGCGGCAATGAGGGGCCAAAGGGTTCTCAATATCAATTCGATCCTATCTAAAATAGATAATGTGATGTCGAGGAGTAGAATCAAGTCTAATTTTATGAACAATATCTTACCCATCCTAGCTTTGTTAATGTCGGTGTCGGGAATTGCCGTATCTTTGGGACGGGAGGAAGTCCGATGTCGTCTCGGTTTAGAATCGGCAGCCTGTCCCCGGGAAGAAGAAAAAACCAGCGAAGACACCCCCGCAACTACCCCCGCAACTACCCCAGAATCTCCCCGGATAGAAACAACTCCCACGGAAACTACCCGTAATATCGAAGCTTCCCCCGAAGTTTCCCCGTCTCCTGAAAGCGAAACTCCAGTGGAATTCACTCCCATCCCGGAAAATAATCCCAGTCCAGAAGTACCCCCCGAAAATCCCCCCACCTCAGAAACCAAAGCGGTGGAAAAAACTCCAGATGCAGAAAAAAGTCCGGATGTCAATCCATCTAAAGATGGAGAAACTGAAAGTATTCCGTTAGAAGTTATTCCCCCCGCACAGTAAAATCCGACAAAATCAATTGCTGCCGGGGTAGGGTTGATTCATGAATCAACCCTACAGACTCCAGACAGTAAAATCCGACAAAATCAATTTCTGGCTGAGGATAGGCACTCATGCAAGAAGTAGTTAGATATGTGTGATTAATTGTATAGTCATTTCAATTAAGATTGAGAATATCAATGCTAGAGTTAATAAGGGTTTAACTGGTCTAGAGTGTATCAGACTTATCTGAAATGACTATATCTAGCTACTTAATTTTTCTCCAGCTATTGCTGATTAGGTAAAAACTATTTACTTTTAGTCAAAATTAATTAACTTCTAACCCCGGAATGCTTAACTGTTCGGTTTTTGGCTGTGTTTCCCCCAGATAATCCCCCTGCAACATATTAATTAAACAGCCACCAAGATGATAGGCCATATTCACGGGAACCGCGTTACCAATCTGTCGATATTGAGAGGTTAAATTACCGGTAAATTGCCAATCATCGGGAAAGGACTGCACTCGTGCATATTCTCTCACAGTCAAAGGACGAGTTTCTTGGGGATGACATCTTTCTGTTTGGGTTTGTGCTGGACTACAGGTAATAGTTAAAGCCGGTTCATCCCAGGATAATCTTTTAGCATATCCTGTCCGTCCGCCGTGATTTTTGAGACTATTTTTCATATATTCTTTTTGAATATCCATCGGTAAATTCCGCCAATTTCCTCCTGGGGGAACTAAGGACATAATCTCTTTTTTTCTTTCTTTATATTCTACTCCTGGAGAACTGGGACAATTCTCTAGAGCTTTTTTCAGAGAAATAGTATAGTTTTTATATTGGGGAAAAATCGGTTTAATATTTAGGTCTTGACGGGTAGCAATAATAATTAATCTTTCTCTTTTTTGGGGAACATCGAGAAATTGAGCCGATAAAACTTGATAAGCAGCATAATAACCGATTTCCTGTAAAGCTTGCAGCATTAATTGCAGGGTTTCTCCTTTTTTATTGCTTAATAATCCTCGAACATTTTCGGCCATAGCGATTTTAGGTTGCACTTCCTGTAAACAACGAGCAAACTCAAAAAATAAGCTCCCTCTCAAGTCTTCTAATCCTTTTCCTAACCCAGCATAACTAAAAGGTTGGCAGGGAAAACCTCCAGCTACAACATCTATTTTGTCTCTAAAATCAGAAAATTTAATCTTTTTTATGTCTTGATTTATAACATTCCATTGCGGTCGATTGAGTCTTAAAGTATTAACACAATCTTGGTTAATTTCCACCAGTAATTGCGTTTTTAGTCCCGCATTTTCTAAACCTAAAGCCATACCACCACAGCCAGCAAATAATTCGATAACCGTGTAATTAGTTGGCTCAACAGTTTGTAAAATTCTCAATTCTCTGGGGGATTGGTTATTTTTAAGATTGGTTAATTGCTCGAGATCAAATAACCAATCAACTTGATTGATTTTCTGACCTTTGATTAATTTTTTCTTTTGCCATGTTAGTATTTCTGCGGTAGTTACACCGAGAATATTAGCGGCTTTTTGTAGATTTACCTGAGTCATAACCAATAATTAGCAACTTATCTACCTCTCTATTATACATCAAAGTAGCTAAACTTGATGTCGAGAAAATTTCTAGAAATATCCTTGATATAAAACATTTTCCAGTGATGGATTTGTATTATCAATATGAGTTTGTATTTTATCGATCATCCTTTGAAACACATCGGGATAATATTGAGAAGCATCCAAAAAATCTACATATTCCTGTCTGTGCAGCTGTCTTGCTTTTGAGGAGCGATACTCTTGTCGAAGATTAGCGGTCATACGCTTAGTTTTTCGTATAATTAACACATCATCAATTTGAGTAGAAATTATTGAAACTGGTGTCATATCAAGAAATTCGCAAATCAAAAAATATAAAGAGTTAGGAACGGCAATTTTTAAATCTCTACTTGTGGCTACAGCTTCCTGAAACATAGTTTTATCTAAATTGGTTTTGCACTCTGCACAAACATAGCCAAGATGAGACTCAATCAATTCATAATTTTGAAATTCTGGGTCAAAAGATGACTTTATATATAACTTTTTACCCAGCATAAAATCCTGATTTTTGCTTCTAATATTTGCTTGACCACCTTGACCAATATTGCCGAGAGAGGATAGGAAACTTAGTCCAGAGAAGGTATTTCGTGGACCCAATTCAAAAGAGTTATCTATTCCTTGTAAACTACGGAAAATCAGCTGCGGTAAAAATTCTTCTAATATAGTATTATCTAATTTTAACTGTCCCTTCTGTCTATACAAAAAGTTATCTGAACTATCAAAAATCAAGTCAAGTTCAATAAAACGCTTATATCGGTTAGTAGCTGACACTAGCTTTTCTACTGCATCTGCTTGACTAGAATTAATCGATTCTAACTCGATAATCCACTGGCGATATTTTATAATAGCTTCTTCTAAACGTTCCCGATCAGCTTCTGGCAACCGAGGATTGTTAAGACAGGCAGTTAGTTTCGTGTAGTGAGGACGGGAAAATTCGTTCATGTATTTTTGTTGATGTTCAAAGGTCAATATATAATCTCTTATCTAAAATTGGTGTTTTTTGAATATTATTGACTTTGGCAATTGCTGATTCTAAACATAGCTGGTTTTCTGAAGATACAAACAGCCTACTGCTTTCCAATACCTCGAATGCTACCTCTCTAGAAATTTGTTCTATTACCTCTTGGCTAACTTGATTATTTAAGTTAATAAAATTAATTATATCCTCTATAATAACTTTACCAAATTTATTCTTAAATTTTCTTTTTTGTCTTAATACTTTCTGGAATAGCTTGGTTTTGACACCTATTTTTTCAATAATATCAGCATTATAAAAAGGTACGCCAAGAACGTTAGATTCTTGTCCTACAATTAAAACAATTCTTGCTTGCTGCTTGGTGACTCTTGCCAGTTCCTTTAAAATGTCACCCATATCTAAACAGTATTGTACTACAGTGTAGAAACGATTACTCCTATTTGCTCTATTAGAGCCAATTTCTGACTTGGCTATCTTGAGTAAATCCCATCCTAAGATTTCAGCAGATTGACGATAATTTTGATGGTAATTAAAAACATTTATATAGGGTGGAGAAGTCACAACAAAATCTATCTGATTATTTTTTAGTGGTAGAGAACGAGCATCAGATAATCCAACCCTGATCGGCTTTTGAGAGTAAGGTAGCTTAGTAATTATATTACTAAGATGTAAAAATTTTTTCTGAATAAATTCCTGAGTAATTTTATTGTTACACACATCAAGAAGGATTACTAAAGCATCAAATAAAACCTTTGACCGATCCGGTAGCATATTCCTAGTATTTTGCAATTTATCTACTAAATTTTCTACTTGATCACTGACTTCAAAAATTCTCAAAGGAAATTCTTGATCGACGATATTTCTCAGGTTTTTAAGAACTTCTTTTTTTTGAGAATCATTGATAAATTCATAGGTATGACTCATGATATAAGCAGCGGGATTAATCTCAAATCCATAAGCTTCTAGGGATAAATAACTTGCCTCTAGTAAAACAGTTCCGCTACCCACAAAAGGATCGAGAATGACCGAATTAGATGGGCAATAGAAACTTAAAATAGTCTCTATCAGTTGGGGTGAAAACTGACCTCGCCAAACAAATAAATTGGCTCTAGTTTTCTCAATAATGTCAAGTTTTTCTTGGGGTATAGGTTGATCAAAATCTGGCAACTTTCAATCTCCCTCTATTGCTAAAATCAAAATTCAGGTTCTACTTTATCTAGAGAAAAAACACCATAAAATGTTGGGGCTGAACAAAGTTCAACCCCTCAATATTTTCCTACTTGCGTCCCGGAACTGTATATTTAAAATTCATCGGGCCGGTATAACCGGAAATCTCCGCTAATTTCTCTAATATTTGGGTTCCCGAATATTCTTGACCCTTAATAATCCAAGTGGGGAAACCTTTAATTCCGGCATCGCGACAAGCTTGGGGATTACCATTAACCCCTTGGGGATCGCATTCGATATAAACCCCTTCTTTTTTGAGGATTTCTCCCGCTTCCTTACCAAATAACTGTTTTTGATCGTAACAGTGGGGACACCAAAAAGCCCCGTATTCCTTCGCGCCAATTGCTTTTAAATGTTTAGCTAGGGCAATTTCTGCCTCTCCCGAAACCGTGGTTACTTCCCAACCGTAGGGGGGGGTAGCCGCTGTCATTGGCTGGGTAATTTCTTCTTTTCCTCCTGTCACGGTGGGGGAATTTACTCCCGTATAAACCGCTAAAGTTCCCACCAAAGTAATCATCGCCACCACAACCATCGGCAGTATAATTTGTCCTAAACCTTCCCATTCGCGACCGATAATTGTGAGAATTAATAAGGTTAAAGCGAACAAAGCCGAAGTGATGCAGTAGGGACACAATTCCTTTAATTCCGTGGCTAGAATATACATTAAATAACCACTAAATACCGCCATCGCCGTCGCCCCCGCTAACAGCAATAACCAAGTATTATTTTCTAAACTTTTGCGGAGATTTTTCTGAGTTTCCCCATTAATAAATAGAGGACTGAGGGCAAAAACCGCCATGGCAATATAGGCCAAAAAACCGAACAAACTCAAGGGCAGCCCGAAAACCGTAGCGTAGGGACTATTAAGAACACCACTACAACCAGCCCCATCAGTAGCTCCGGCGGTGCAGGCAGCAGCCCCTCCCGTCAGTTTGGTAATGGTTAAATAGCCGGTCAGAATCGCCCCCACGATCGAAACGCCCCCAATTAGGGGCCGGGAGTAGCGATGAATCCAAGGTACAGAACGACGACGCATAATATTATTTAGATTAAATTACAGCAGAATTCAGGAGTCAGGAGGTAAATCGAAATGTACTTTGTCGAAAGGAAAAATTCCCTAACCATATTGTGTTAATTAGGACGTTTTCAATTCCTAAAAACTTAGGATAGCTATCCCCTGAAACTATCCGCCATTCTAGCAAGGGGTTATGTGGACAGGGGCAAAGAAGGGAGAGAATTATTAATTTTTGCCTTTTGATCGTTGATCAGGCGTGCCGTTTCCACAAATTGCGACACCCGGATCGGATCCACCGGTTCAGTAATTTTGCCATGACGCTTGAGGGAACTAGCCACGATCACCCCATCAGCAGCCAGCAGCAACTGCCCGATATTGTCTAAATCAGCCCCGCTGCCGATAAAAACCGGTGTTCCCTTGGCCGCCGCCACTGCCAGTTCCAAATCCTCAAAACTGGGGGGGCTACCGGTGGCCCAACCAGAGAGGATCACCCCGTCTGCCAGTCCCCGTTCGATCGTATCTTGCACCGCCGTGGTCAGATTAGGGGTTCCCAAGGGGCGGGCGTGTTTAACCAAAACATCCGCTAAAATTTTGACCTCAGACCCCAATTCGCGGCGATAACGCAGGAGTTCGTGGGCCTGACCCTCAATAATGCCCTGATCGGTAGCCATAACCCCCGTTAGCACATTAACCCGAATAAATTGGGCATTAACACAGGTAGCGATCGCTAAGGCACTATGGGCATCATTGCGGAGAACATTAAGACCAATCGGTAAGACCACCAGATTTTTAATGCGATCAACAATTAAAGTCATGGCACTAACCACGGCGGGATCCACCTGTTGCTTAGTAAAGGGGGCATCAAAAAAATTCTCGATAATCAAACCATCAACACCACCGGCAGCCAAAGCCGTCGCCTCCTGTTCAGCCCGCTCGATCACCGTCTTGAGACTGCCACCCCAACGGGGGGAAGTGGGCAGGGGGGCGAGATGAACCACGCCAATAATCGGGTTTTTTGTCTTGAAAGTTGCAATTAAGTTCACAGCGTATACTACTCTTAGCGTCCCCAACCATGCGCCGCTCACCCATTTTAACAGGGTGAAGGCCTAGCCACGGTTCCACGGGGGGGAAATTATTTTAACTGCTAATGATTTTATCAATTCCGGAATCCGTTAAAATGTCTTAACATTAGAGAAGTTTAAGATTTGGTTGATACTCGATCGCATGGGCAATAAGCCAACCATCGCTATCTCACACCTAGGCTGTGAGAAAAACCGGATCGACTCCGAGCATATGTTAGGACTGCTGGCCAAGGCCGGCTATCCCGTAGATAATGACGAGGAGTTGGCCGATTACGTTATCGTTAATACCTGTAGTTTCATTCAAGCAGCTAGAGAAGAATCCGTTCGCACCCTCGTGGAACTGGCGGAAGCTAATAAAAAAATTATTATCTCCGGCTGTATGGCCCAACATTTCCAAGATGAACTGCTGACGGAATTGCCGGAAGCCGTGGCCATTGTCGGCACGGGGGATTATCAGAAAATTGTCGAGATCGTCGAACGGGTAGAGACGGGAGAACGAGTCAAAGAAGTCAGCACCGATCCCACTTTTATCGCCGACGAAAATCTGCCCCGTTATCGCACCACTACCGAAGGAGTCGCCTATCTGCGGGTGGCCGAAGGCTGCGATTATCGCTGTGCTTTCTGTATTATTCCCCACCTGCGCGGCGATCAGCGATCGAGATCGATCGAGTCCATTGTCAAGGAAGCGCGACAATTAGCCAGCCAAGGAGTCCAAGAATTAATTCTCATTTCGCAAATAACAACCAATTATGGGTTAGACTTATATGGCGAACCCAAATTAGCGGAACTCTTGCGAGCGCTGGGAGAAGTCGATATACCTTGGATTCGCGTTCACTACGCTTACCCGACCGGGTTAACGCCAAAGGTTATCGAGGCGATCCGAGAGACCCCGAATGTTTTACCCTATCTAGATTTGCCGCTACAGCATTCCCATCCCCACATCCTGCGGGCGATGAACCGTCCCTGGCAAGGACGAGTCAACGATGGCATTATCGAGCGGATCAAGCAAGCTATCCCGAACGCGGTTTTACGAACGACTTTTATCGTCGGTTTCCCCGGAGAAACCGAGGAACATTTCAGCCATCTGCTGGAATTTGTCAAGCGTCATGAGTTCGATCACGTCGGGGTGTTTACCTTCTCCGCCGAAGAAGGTACAGCCGCTTTTGACCTGCCCAATCCAGTGCCACAGGCAATTATGGACGAACGCCGCGAAAGGTTGATGTTAACTCAGCAACCAATCTCGGAACGCAAAAATCAAGCTTATATCGGTCAAACTGTCGATGTTCTCATCGAACAGGAAAACCCGGAAACGGGAGAATTAATCGGGCGTTCCGCTCGTTTTTCCCCGGAAGTAGATGGCTTGGTTTATGTGACAGGTGAGGCGATTCTAGGTGCGATCGTGCAGGTCCGAATCACTTCGGCCGATACCTACGATCTCTACGGCGAAATAGTCTAATTTTTCCATTTTTCTAATTTAATTCCCACAAAACAATCCCTATGACCACTGGTTTCAACAATTTAGGTTTATCCGATAGCCGTCTTCAACACCTAGAAACGCTTGGATTCACCACCCCCACGGAAATTCAAACCAAAGCCATCCCTCTCCTTCTAGAAGGGCATGACATGGTAGGAATGTCGCAAACGGGAACCGGCAAAACCGCCGCCTATTCCCTGCCTTTACTGGAACGCATGGACACCAAAAATCCTAACGTTCAAGCTTTAATCCTCACCCCCACCCGGGAATTAGCCCAACAGGTAGCCAGCGCCATCAAAGATTTCTCTGATGATCGTCGTCTCTTTATCCTGACAGTCTGTGGTGGTCAATCCATGGAACGTCAGATCCGCAGTCTGGAAAAAGGTGTCCAGATTGTGGTCGGGACTCCCGGCCGGGTAATCGATCTGCTCGATCGCAAAAAACTCCATCTAGAATCCCTAAACTGGGTAGTCCTCGATGAAGCGGACGAAATGCTCAGTATGGGTTTTATCGATGATGTTAAGAAAATTCTGCAAGCATCCCCCTCCACCCGTCAAACCGCCTGTTTCTCGGCAACTATGCCCCGGGAAATCCGCGATTTAATCGCTAATTTCTTGAAATCTCCCATTTCTGTGACGGTTTCTCAACCCCAGGCCGCTCCTGCTAAGATCGAGCAGAAAATTTATCTGATCCCTCGCGGTTGGACGAAATTAAAAGTCCTGCAACCCCTGTTAGAGATCGAACCCCTAGAATCGGCGATTATTTTCGTCCGCACCAAGCAAACCGCAGCCGAATTAACCAGCAAACTGCAAGAAGCGGGGCAAACGGTGGATGAATACCACGGTAACTTAAGCCAAGTGCAACGGGAACGACTGGTGCAACGTTTCCGCGAGGGCAAAATTAAATTAGTGGTAGCCACGGATATCGCGGCCCGCGGTCTAGATGTGGAAAATCTCAGCCACGTTATTAACTATGATCTGCCAGATAATGCCGAAACCTATATTCACCGCATTGGCCGCACCGGCCGCGCCGGTAAAACGGGAACTGCTATATCTTTAGTAGAACCGATCGATCGGCGTTTATTACGTCAGATTGAACAGCGTCTGCGTCAACGTCTGGAATCTAGTCCCATTCCTAGTCGTGCGGAAGTAGAAGCAAAACGTCTGGCCAAGCTGCAAAATCAGCTAAAAGAGGCTTTATCGGGGGAACGTATGGCTTCTTTCTTGCCTTTAGTGCGGGATTTAAGTGAAGAATACGATCCACAAGCGATCGCAGCGGCTGCCCTGCAAATGATCTACGATCAAAATTGTCCCCAGTGGATGAAAACCGATTGGGAAGTTCCCGCAGCGACGAGCAGTAAACCGGTGATTAATAAAACTCCCCGCAGTGGTGGTAGTAAGTACCCCTCTAAGTCGAATAACCGTCCTTCCCTGGACAAAAAAATTGTCTTTCAAGAACGTTAATTTTTAGTTCTTGAATAGATAATTTTAAGAGTTGATAGAACCAAAACGGTCTATCAACTTTTTTTATGTTTATAATAGCTTATTAACCCTATATACTTTTGACTTTTTTATACTGTTCTGTCACGGCGGCATTTAATAGATCATCTTTAAAATCTCTGATTAATTTAATTACTAAATTATAAGTATTGATGTATTCTTCATAATCGATAGTTAAATACTTGCCATGAGCAATTTTATTTCTTTGGGTGAGAAGTTGTTCATCAATAGCTTTCTGCTTCAGTTGATAATCACTATCATCAATTCCTAGAATAGTACAGATATCAGTGAAAACTTCAAAATTGAGATTAGATTTGGTGTTAATAATATTTTCGTAGGGTATATAAGCTGTATTTTCTAGGTTATCAAGTAAATTTTTGATCATCTCTTTTTGTAACTTAAATTTATTGGTTTTTATTAACTCATTTATAGATTTTCTAGAACTAAGGGCAACGAAACAGTAATCCAGTTCATGATAATTTAATTTTTTTAAGGAAACAAACTGCAAATAACATTCTGCTGCATATTTAATAAAACCTTCCCAATGGGCATAGAGAGTGGTTATTCCGGCTCTAATTAATACATCTTGCTCAGTTCCTTTTTGTGGAGGAATTTTATTTTTTAAAATACTAAGTTCTTTAATTCGCCATGCCATATCTTCATCTAAGTTTTTCTGGAGAATTTCGATAGTTCTATTATCTTTACTCATTACTTTTTAAAATATTTTTTGCCAAATTCAATCATTTTGAGCATTCTAGTTCTAGCTCTCGATCCCGTACCGATGTTATAAATAAAGTCAGATTCTGACCACATTTCCTGAATTTTTGTTCTTAGCAGTTCAATATCTTGAGTAGAGTAATCATCAATATTTTCTCGTAATCCTGTGGTGATCGCTTCATAAGCAGAATCGAGAAATTTACCCTTAAATCTTGTTCCATCATATTTGGTAAAAGTATCTTCATTCGTCGCTTGATCAAGCAATAAAAACATTTTAGCGAATTTTTCTTGCTCTAACACACGATCAAAAGTCCTGGAATTGCATAATTCTATCAGATAGTCAGTCAAATATTCATTAACCTCTTTTTTGTTCAATGATTTTGGATCAAATGTGGGAGAAGACAGGGCAAAATATTTAAGAATTAGTTCCAAGTCGTAGCGTTCTTGTCTTAATCGCTCGGATAGGGAAATACAATTTTTAAAGTTCTCATTTTCTGCCAAGTCTTCTAACCACTTATATAGGCTTTTATCTAGCATAATCAAAAGACAATTACGCACCTCTTGATAAGATAAAAAAGAGCCACCGGTATTTAAACGATCAAAAACTTCAAACTTAGCATTTTTATCCGATTCTTTTTGGATAATCTGAACCTGTATTTTCGCTCTTTTGAAGTCTATTTTTAGAGATGGGGGCAAATTATACTCTCCTTCCTCTGCACCTTCCCACATAACTCCGTTTAAGCTAGGTAATAACTTAGTACCTTGAAGCACCAGTTTCGGTTTTTTCTTAGTTTCATCGTCCTCATCTCTTAAATCGCCAACAAATTCCAAAATTGTTGAAATCCTTTGTAATCCATCCACCAATTCCCAAACACTATCTTCTTCTCTCTGATAGACAAAAATAGAGGGAATAGGAATTCCTAATAGTATCGATTCTATGAATCGGCTTTTTTGGGCTATTGTCCAACGAAAATATCTTTGAAAATCTGGATTAATTGTCATTTCTTTGTTATTATAAAGACTAATAATCTCTCCGATTGACATAGGATAGTTATCGGTACGAAATTCTTTAGTTTTTGCCTTAACTTCTTCTAATAAATTCATCTTATAGCAGTTATCTTAATGGTGAAGTACAAAGTTTTCGTTTTGGGGAGCCGGTCGTCAGGATTCGATACCAAATTAGGTTACACTTCATCTTTAGAAACAAAGCTGTAATTTTTCTATACTTAGTATAATCCCTATATTCTACTTTAATACCATCCGCCAATTCAAAAATGAAACGCGTCAACCTCAAGAGTTGACAGAAAAAGGCTCATCCCCGCAATTGGCACAAACATCAATTTTCAGGTGGCTAATCTGCAAAGACGCGATTTATGTCCCGATATTGCGGTGATGTTAGCTTGGATTGAACAGGCAAAAATCTTAACCAGAGAGTTAAAATAAGCCCTATCTCCGATAATTTTGGCATAAATTAACCAAAAGTAGTGCCATTCCATCCCCAAAGATCACCTTTCGCCTCGGCAAATTCTAGATAAATGCGATTTTTCGGTATTCCTAAATAAGCCTCAATTTCTTGACAAAAATCACTACTCATGCTTTTAGTTTGAGCGGCGGAAATAGAACCAACACTTTTAATCTCCACATAACACACCGGCTCAAAAGTGCCAGCAAAAGTCATTTTTATCCCCGATTCTAAAGCTGTCATCACATAGGATTCGGGTTTTCCCAGATGTTTAGCTAATTTAGCCGAAAGACTCTGCAAAAGTTGATTAATCGTCTCATCATCGAGGGAGGTGACAGAAGTTTGAATTTTAATTAGAGGCATAGGAAAAATCTCAGAAATATTTTTCTATAATATAACAGTGTTGATGGCAATCACAGATATTCTTTTGCTTCAGAAGGCTTCAATTATCCAATCCTTCAGAAATTATGAATTATGAATTATGAATTATGAATTGGGGATAGGCAATCTGGAAAAGTAAATAGGACTAGCTGAATAAGTACCTAAGCAAAATTAATTACACATATCTAACCCCCCTTGCCTTTTGCCTTTTGCTTTTTGCCTTTCTTCACTAGGAAATTTATTTTGCACGACTACTTATCGGTAGCAGCTTTGCTAAAAAATGGTTTTGGGACTTTATGAGCAAAACAACAAACTTTTTGCCGCAAACCCCACATACAGTACAATTATTACAGTTAAGGGTTTGAAAGGCCTAGGATGATGGCAAAGCAATCAAGGGCAATTGCGGTGACAGAACATGATAATAAATGTCCCGAATGTCTGCACTTAGAGATTTCGGGAGAACCTGTTGCGCCTGAGTCTAAGGGTGTTTTTTCGCTTTTGAAAAAGTCTGATCCAGAGGCGTTTTCCCTATCGGTGCGGATTATTTTTAATCAGCAGTGGCTTGATTTTTCTTTTGGACGGGTTAAGTTTGGTTTGCGGGGGGGAGAGTTACGCTTAAAACTGGAGAATGGCCAAATGCCTTCTGAGTTGAGAAATGAGGCGTTGAAAAAGATTTTAGCAAGGGAATTAGAGATTGAACGTCAGTTAGGAGGAGAACAGGAAAGCAAGTCTCAACTAGAAGGCTCTATAACTCCTGATTTATCGAAAGCAAACTTAAAGGGAGTTAGAGAAAAGCGTCAAAAAGAGTCCCAGGGGGATAAGTTTCAGCTTAAAATAGCGCAAATTAGTCACAAGGGAGCAAATAATCAGCCTGTGTGGGTGTTCGAGAATAGGACAGGTGAGCCTGTTTTGATTGGGGAATTAGCAGATTCCCTGGGTAAAATGTTAATTGCGGGTGTTCCCTGGAGCGTTGAAGCGACATTTACTCATGAAATGCGTCAGGTTGTGATTACGGGTTTAGAAAATTTATTTAAAGATGATATTTCTGGACACAAATTAAACGTATTTGAGTTAGCAGTAGCTAAGTTATTTTTAAAGCATAAAACCCAACCCTATCTAAGTCGTCAGGTATTACGTTATGAGTGATGCAGATTTTATTCGAGAAGTTGAAGAACTGTACCTGCGTCTTGCTAATGCAGATACAGATGATCTTGTTGAGTTAGCTAAACTTGCGGGTTTAGACCCTAAAACAGATTTAGCCGACTCTGTTTGGGTTCCCTATCCCAGCTTTGGGGAATTTCGCCAGAACACCTTAGCGGCGGCGGTGCTGACAGATTATCTAAAAGAGCATGGGATAGAGGTAGATGCTGCGGCGGCTGATAATGCTCAAGTGGTACTACCCAAGCTAGGTAAACTAGAAGCTGTGTTGATTCCTCAAGACTCTGGTGAAGAACCGTTGGATTTAAGCCAAATTAGTGTCGAAATTGACCTAAATCCGGCAACTCTAGCCTATATTTTAATCGAGTTAGGGGAAGGGGGAGCTTGGTTAACTGGGGTTCTGTTGAGTTCGGACCTGCGTCAGGATTTCCCAGAAGGCGGTGCGGTGTCCTTGGCGATGAGGAAACCTATATCGGCGCTGTGGGAGGCTTACCGTCGGTGGGAAAACTGTCAGCAAATCATGGCGCAGTATATCGATAAACAAGGCTGGTCGGCGGAACAGCGAGCGGAGGTAATCACAGTGTTAAACTGGGTCTGGGACTATCGGCAGGACTATGAGCGTCCGACGCTATTAAAGGAGTTTTTAGAAGAGAAGGCCAGCGAGAATAATGAGAATTTTAAACCCTTAGTCTCGCGTCCGGAAGGGGTAAGGGAAGCAACGCCTGAGCCGTCTTCAGTGGGTGCGGTGGACTGGCTAGAGGTGGCGATGGATTTGCTTGATGAATTGGGAAAATGTATTTAAAAAATAATCATGAAAAGCATTAAAATAATTGTCGAAAAGCTATAAAAGCTTTTAAAATTCTTCAATGGTCAATCCAGCATCGTTAACAATTCCAGCCATAGTATAAGCATTAACCGGATTGGCTCTAGGAATGACAATAATACGCTTCCCATTCGCCATCGTAATATGTTTACCTTGTCTAATGACTTGAAAACCTGCTTTTTCTAAGGCCTGAATTGCTCTTAAATGATTTATTCCTGGAAGTTTTGGCATAATTATCCAACTTCTACATAAAGAGATTCGTCATCTTTATTTAGTTCTTCGACTGTCTCTAAGTAGAGTTGAATGGCATCCTTGATATTTTCTAAAGCTTCCTCTTTAGTTTCCCCTTGTGACCAGCACCCCGGTAAACTTGGACACCATATCGCATATCCTTCCTCGCTCTCTTGTAACCTTACTTTATAGCGCATACTTACCTTTTAATTTTGACTATTATCATTTGTAATTATATCCCACTTTTCGCCATCTGGGAAACCTGCGCCCAAATGTAACATATAGTCATTTCAAATAAGGTTGTAGGGGCGAAGCATTCGGGCAATAACCTATCGCTGAAACCGTAGATTTCTTATCCGAATGCTTCGCCCCTGCGGGAGTGCTTACTGACAATAATAGTGAGATAGGTGAGTCTTGTCTCATTCTTAGTTGAAATAACTATATCTTGGGAACTGTAATAGGCGAATAAAATACTGCTATCTGTAATAATTTTGGGGGGATAATTTGTCATGAATGATCTTGCTGATGGTGGTTTTGGATATATTCTGCCACTACTTTTTTGCGGTTTTCTCGCAATGACAAATCAGGTGGAGCATTTTCTAAAAGATGCTGAGGATGACCTCCCCGGCGTTGTAATAAAGTTTTACGCGGTTTTAAGCTTTGCCAATGTTCGTAAATGAGTTTTTTCAGAAGTTCTTCTGAGCTAATATTCTCTTCGGAAATGATGTCTGCTAGATAGTTCTCGGTTTCTCGATCTAGATTAATGGATAACATTGTTACTTCATGGGATAAATCAACATCTTTGATTATAGCTTAAAATCCATGATCGCACTCACCCCCCATCCCCAATTGAGTTTGCTAGAGAAAAATTCAGGGTACGGGCGAAGCATTCGGATAGGAAATCTAGGGTTTCAGTAATAGGTTATTGTCCGAATGCTTCGCCCCTACTCAATCATCTAACAATCCGTCGTAACGCACCACACCTATCATTAATTTAACTTCGTTATAACATATAATTAATTGTCAAGAGTTCTTATCTGATTAGGTAGGCGTTAAAAATTATCAGATGCCCCCCTTATCAAGGGGGGACTAAGGGGGGATCAACACCCCCCTTATCAAGGGGGGACTAAGGGGGGATCAACACCCCCCTTATCAAGGGGGGACTAAGGGGGGATCAAACCCAAAATCTATCTTCAATTTAATTAGAACCACTACTACTAAAAACAATCATGAACGAAGCAAGAATAGAAGCTTACTTAGCCCTAATCCAAGCGCTCCTCCAGTGCGAAAATGGTCTGGAACCAGCGCTATTAGAGGCTAACGCGGAATTACTTGATGCAGGCTTAGTCGCTGTGATGAAGCAGTATGCAGACTTATTAGAACAGCAAGGACAAAGCAATGAAGGGAGATGGTTGCTGAATATGGCGCAACAGTTAGAGCAAATTTTAGACCCGCCAAGAGATAACCAAAACCTCTACATCAGTTTTTTACAAACCCTACTGGAAACTGTCGTAGAAAGTCACGGAAACCCCCAAGCAATTTATCCCCTGCTCGACAATAACCTCCATCTCTTAGATGAAAACTTACTTAACCTCCTCCGTGCTTGGGGAAATCAAACCAAGGAACAAGCCAGTCGAGAGGAAACTCACAGACTAGCGGCAATACTCTATTGTCTTACTTATGCTTTTCATGAATTTCCTAAAGGTAATCCACTCATTAACCTAGCCATTGCCGTCTATGGATACGAGTTTTGTGCTGCAACTAAACGCCAACCGGGATTAGAAAGGGATTTAGCCACAACCCTCAATAATCTGGGCGTAGCCTACGTCACCCAAGCCGAACTAGGGAAAGAGCCAGTGGCCAACCTAGAACGGGCGATCGCCGCCCTCACCGAAGCCACCACCATCCGCCGCCAACCCGGATTAGAAAGGGATTTAGCCCAAACCCTCAATAATCTGGGCAATGCCTACCGCACCCAAGCCCAACTAGGGAAAGAGCCGGTAGCCAACCTAGAACGGGCGATCGCCGCCTATACCGAAGCCACCACCATCCGCCGCCAACCGGGATTAGAAAGGGATTTAGCCCTAACCCTCACTAATCTGGGCAATGCCTACCTCACCCAAGCCCAACTAGGGAAAGAGCCGGTAGCCAACCTAGAACGGGCGATCGCCACCTACACCGAAGCCACCACCATCCGCCGCCAACCGGGATTAGAAAGGGATTTAGCCACAACCCTCAATAATCTGGGCATAGCCTACCACACCCAAGCCCAACTAGGGAAAGAGCCGGTAGCCAACCTAGAACGTGCGATCGCCGCCTATACCGAAGCCACCACCATCCACCGCCAACCCGGATTAGAAAGGGATTTAGCCCAAACCCTCAATAATCTGGGCGTAGCCTACAGCACCCAAGCCCGACTAGGGAAAGAGCCGGTGGTCAACCTAGAACGGGCGATCGCCGCCTATACCGAGGCCGCCACCATCCGCCGCCAACCCGGATTAGAAAGGGATTTAGCCACAACCCTCAATAATCTGGGCCTAGCCTACTGGACTCAATCCCAAGTGGGGAAAGAGCCGGTAGCTAACCGAGAACGGGCGATCAATGCCTACACCGAAGCCACCACCATCTTCCGCCAACTGGGATTAGAAAGGGATTTAGCCGAAACCCTCAATAATCTGGGCATAGCCTACCTCAACCAAGCCGAACTAGGGAAAGAGCCGGTAGCCAACCTAGAACGGGCGATCGCCGCCTACACCGAAGCCACCACCATCTTCCGCCAACCGGGATTAGAAAGGGATTTAGCCACAACCCTCACTAATCTGGGCATAGCCTACCTCACCCAGGCCCGACTAGGGAAAGAGCCGGTAGCCAACCTAGAACGGGCGATCGCCGCCTATACCGAAGCCACCACCATCCGCCGCCAACCCGGATTAGAAAGGGATTTAGCCGGAACCCTCAATAATCTGGGCAATGCCTACCGCACCCAGGCCGAACTAGGGAAAGAGCCGGTAGCCAACCTAGAACGGGCGATCGCTACCTATACCGAAGCCACCACCATCCGCCGCCAACCCGGATTAGAAAGGGATTTAGCCACAACCCTCAATAATCTGGGCAATGCCTACCGCACCCAGGCCCGACTAGGGAAAGAGCCAGTGGCCAACCTAGAACGGGCGATCGCCAATTATCGAGAAGCACTTTCCTTTCTCAACCCCGCTCTCTTACCGGCTGACACCCTGAGAACTGGGCGCAACTTAGGCGATATCGGTTTCCAGCAGGGTTGGTGGGACATTGCCATCGAAGGCTACACCGTCGCCGTGGAAGCCGTTGAACAAAGCCGCGCCTGGGCAACCAGTGAAGCCCTTCGCCAAGAGATTGTCCGCGAGTCCATCGGTGTTTATGAAAACCTAATCCAAGCCGCCGTTAACCAAGGCGACCTCTCCCTGGCGCTGCGAACCGTCGAACGTTCCCGCTCCAAACGCCTCGCCGACCTCATCGCTGTGGGCGACCTCTACGCCGATGGGCGCGTTCCCCCAGAGATCCAAGCCTGGTATCAGCAGGTTAAGGATAGCCGTCAGATCCAATCCCAACTCCGTCAAAAACCCCTCGACCAGCCCGGATTCACCCAGAAACCCCAACCCTACCCCATCGGTAACACCCGCGCCAGCTTTGCCACGGAACAACTCTACGCCGCCGAAGCCGCTGAACGTCAAGCCTGGGATGCTCTCTACCGCTTTGATGCCATCACCGCCCAACTTCAGCAACCCCAACCCCAACCCCGACTCGATCAGCTAACGGCGCTGCTTCCATCCCCCCAGACTGCCCTCCTCAGCTTCTACACCACCGCCACCCATACCCACATCTTTGTCCTGCGTCGCCCCTCCCGGGATGGCGGGGAAGGGGTCAACTGCCACACTATTCCCAATCCCCCGGAGTCCGCCAACGACTTGCAAAACTGGCTGGTCGTCAACTGGGTTAACCCCTACATTGCGATTAATCAAGCAGAGACCGCCCAATCCCGCCAGCAGCGTCGGGATGAGTGGCACCAAGCTATGGCCACTCGTCTGCAAGAACTGGCAACCCGACTGCAATTCGACACCCTCATCCAACAGCACCTCCAGGGCATCACTGAGTTAATCCTGATTCCCCACCTGTTCCTGCACCAAATTCCCTTCGACCTTCTACCCACCGCCCAAGGCCAACTACTGGGCGATCGCTTTCGCCTTCAGTTTGTCCCTAGTACGAAAATTCTCGGACTGTGCCAAGAGCGATCGCAACCGACTCCCGACACCCTGGGGATTGTGGAAAACACCACAGAGGATTTGCCCTATACTCCCCTAGAGTGTGAGTGGGTCGCCCAAACCTGGAATGTGCCTCGCCAACGGCGGCTACAGGGGCGCACAGTCACCCCCGACTCTTATCTGCAATTGCTGAAACAAGTGCAGGCTTTGCTCTCCAGCCACCACGCCACCAGCCGCCCCGATGATCCCCTCAACTCCCACCTCGTCCTAGCCGAAGAGCAAAAAGTCACCCTCCGGGATTTACTTAGTCCCCTGTGGCGTTTTCCCGAATTGTTGGAAGTGTTTCTCTCCTGTTGTGAAACCGGTCTCAGTTTTGCCACTTCCCGAGATGAAGAGGGAAACCTGCGACGGGAATTACTGGACGAACCCCTCAGCTTAGGTACAGGCTTTCTGCTGGGGGGCGCTCGTGCTGTGATTAGTAGTCATTGGGCGGTGACTGATCTAGCGACGGCGCTGTTTTCCCGGGAGTACCATCGCGCACGGCGGGCCGGAGAGGAACGTTTAACGGCTCTACATCAGGCTCGTCAAGCGCTGCGGGAGACTTGCCAAAAAGACTGGCGGGACCGTTTGACAGCCGATTATCAGCAGGCTTATCAGACTTGGCGACAAATGCGCCAAACTAAGGATCCGAACGCCGATACTGCTCAAGCCAATTATCAGAAAATCGGCGAATTGATCAAGTGGCTCGACGAATTTGCTCCCGACGCAGTGCCTTTTCAGGATTATCGTTACTGGGGGGCGTTCTATTGTCTGGGACTTCCTTAAATTATGAATTATTTCCTTGTTGCAAGTAAAATGTAGTAAAATGTAGGGTGCGTTAGACGGCGACAATCTTTGCTTAAACTTGAATCTAACAATCCGTCGTAACGCACCACACCTATCATTAATTTATTTGGTGCGTTGCTAGAGAAAAATTTGGGGTACGGGCGAAGCATTCGGATAGGAAATCTACGGTTTCAGTGATAGGTTATGCCCAAATGCTTCGCCCCTACAGGACTCTCAAAACCTTGCACCTGTTTCGCAAAAAAATATCCTAAAACTCTTATCTAGTCTATATTTCACATTTATTCAGTAAACCCTAATTAAATAAATGTCCCAGCCAGGGGAAAAACTATGACAACTCTCGACATTTTACCAGAAGTTACCTGTCCCCCCACCGATTTATGGAGTGATGAACCACCCTTGGAAAGTGATTTACATCTGCAACAGATCATAATTCTCCTCAATTGTCTAGAATTATTATGGCAAGAGAAAAACGATTACTACGCTTCCGGTAATCTGACTATCTACTATAACGAAGAACAACTGAAAAAGCGCGATTTCTGCGGTCCTGATTTTTTTGTGGTTTTAGATACAGAAAAACGTCCCCGCAAAAGTTGGGTGGTTTGGGGAGAACAGGGTAAATATCCCAATGTGATCGTGGAGATTATTTCCGATTCTACGGCCAATATTGACCGCACTAAAAAGAAAATTCTCTACCAAAATACTTTTCGCACTCCTAATTATTTTTGGTTCGATCCTAATACCTTAGAATTCCAAGGATTTACGATACTTGAGGGACAATATCAAGCTATTTCTCCCAATGACCGGGGTTATCTATGGAGTGAACAGTTAGGATTATATTTAGGCATATTTGACCGTAAACTGCGTTATTTTACCGCCGATGGTCAATTGGTTCCCACTCCCCAAGAAGCTGAATTACAGCAAAGACAAGCAAAGGAACAGATTCTTTTAGAAAAGGAACAGATTCTTTTAGAAAAGGAACAGGAACGACAGGCAAAAGAACAGGCTCTTTTAGAAAAAGAACAGGCTCTTTTAGAAAAAGAACAAGAACGACAAGCCAAGGAAAGATTAGCGGCAAAATTACGAGAATTAGGCATCAACCCCCAGACAATTTAGCCGGTCAAAATCTTCACATAGCGATCGATAACCCCTTGAGTTACAATTATCTTGATTTGACTGGACAGACCCGAATGCAACTCACTCCCGAACAATACAAAGAAAAAATGCAGCGCCGCAAGGTCATCCAAGAGGAACGTTTGGCCGAAAAAATCGCTGAAAAAGGTTTAATTATCGTTAATACCGGCGATGGTAAGGGAAAAACCACGGCAGCCCTCGGTATGGTTTTACGTTCCCTCGGTCATGGTTACAAAGTGGCGGTGGTACAATTCATCAAAGGTGCTTGGGAACCTGCCGAACAAAAGATTTTTAGTGTTTGGGGGGAACAAATCGAGTTTTATGCTATGGGGGAAGGTTTTACCTGGGAAACCCAAGATAGAGAAAGAGATATAGAGAAAGCCCAAGAAGCATGGCAAAAAGCCCTAACTTTTCTCGAAAATCCCCAATATCAATTAATTTTACTCGATGAGATCAATATCGCCCTTAAATTCGGCTATCTGGATATTCAGGAAGTTATCGCTGGTTTAGCCCAAAAACCCCCTAATTGTCACGTTATTCTCACTGGTAGAGGAGCTTTACCCGAATTAATCGAGATAGCGGATTTAGTCACGGAAATGAAGTTAATTAAACATCCCTTTCGTCAACAGGGAGTGAAAGCGCAACCCGGCATCGAATTTTAATTAACTACTGCTTAAGCGTTGTACCGTCTCTCCCGACAATAATCGATGAGTTTCGGCGAGAAGATAGGGAATTTTATCAGCGTGGGGACTAGCGGCTAAACAGGCAGTTAAATCGAGTTTTTCCACCTCTTTTGCCTGTTGACCGGGGAACCAATGACCCCCATTCCCCAAGAGATTGTATCTGGCCCTCGCAAAGTCAATCATATCGTAGGCGATAACAAGATTGCGTAACCAGAGGATAGAACGAATATTAATCTGATTGGGGGTATTTTCCCAGCTAGGTAAACCCACAGACCAAGTTTTTACCCAATTATCGCCTAAACAGTTGATCATCTCCCCTTGCAATCTCTCGATAATTGCCGGTAAAATCTCCTCGGAGCGATCGAGTAAGGGTAAAGTTTTCAGGTGTTCATCAAAATCTCTGGCTCGCGCAGCACCGATACTAAGGGTATGGACGGCCGGATGACTGAGACAAAATAGGTCATTAAAAACCATCGGACTGAGAGGAGAACAGAGAGCCACGAGCTTAGGGGGAGGATTGTAGAGATGGCCGCCCTTATCGGAGGGACTAATGATAAAAACCCCCATATCGTGCTGTTTTGCCGCTTCTATGGCCGGCCAGTTATTCTGAAAAATATAGTACCAGTGCAGATTGAGGTAATCGTAACAATTTGTTGCAATAGTCTTGACAATTACATCAGTTGGTGCATGGGTGGAGAAACCGATAAAACGAACTTTTCCCTGTTGCTGTAATTTTTTCGCCTCTTGCCAACAACCGCCCTCGGCCATAGTATCATCGAGAATTTCCTCGGTGTTGATGCCATGGATGCCCAACAAATCCACATAATCTAACCGTAAAAATTGCAGGGATTGCTCAAATTTACGGCGAAATTCCCGCACATCTTGACTAGGAGAAACTTTCGTCTGCACGATAATCTTTTCCCTCGGTAGTTGCGGCAAAATTTTGCCCAATTGCATCTCGGAAGTGCCGTAACCCCTAGCGGTTTCGATGTGATTAATCCCCACTTCCAGAGATTTATTGATAATTGCCTCTAAATTGCCTTGATTCTCGTCGGGAATTTGCGACATTGGCACATCCTGCCACTGAAATTGATAGCGCATCCCCCCACAGGAAAACACTGGCATTTGTAGATTAGTGCGACCGAAACGACGATACTGCATATATTCAGTTATCAGTGGGAATTATGAATTATGAATTATGAATTATGAATTATGAATTATGAAGTGGGGAGGTGGGGAGATGGGGTTTTAGGGTTTTGGGGTATTAGTTGAAACTTCCCTATTTCCCCATTCTCCCATTCCCTATCCCCTGTTCCCTGTTCCCTAAATTTAATCGGGTACAGTGAGAATTTCGACACCAGTTTCGGTGACGGCGATGGTGTGTTCAAATTGGGCCGAAAGTTTACCATCTTTAGTAATAGCAGTCCAACCGTCTTTTAAGACAATATGTTGCCAGGTTCCCTCATTAATCATTGGTTCAATGGTGAATACCATACCGGGGCGAATTTTTTTGCCCTTGCCGCGAGTGCCGTAGTGGGGAACCTGCGGACCGGTGTGAAAAACATTACTGATACCATGACCGACAAAATCTCTAACCACCGAGAATCCTTGGCCTTCCGCATATTCTTGGATAGCTGCGCCGATATCGCCGATTTTACCCCCCGGCTGCACTGCATCTATGCCTCTTTGCAGACATTCTCTGGTAACTTCCACTAACTTTTTAGCCAGGGGGGAGGGAGTACCGACAAAGAAAGTCTGGGAGGTATCGCCGTGATAACCCTCTAAAATCGGGGTGACATCGATGTTAATAATATCGCCATCTTTGAGGATTTGATCGGCGCTGGGGATGCCGTGACAGATAACCTCGTTAATGCTAGTACAGATGGACTTAGGAAAGCCGTGGTATCCTAGGGGCGCACTTTTGGCTCCATGGGCGCGAGTCCAACGTTCTGCTTCATCATTGATTTCTAGGGTACTTACCCCCGGTTTAACCATATCTGCCAGATGATCTAACAGTTTAGCCGCTAATCGTCCGGCTCGTCGCATTTTGTCAATTTCCCGCGGGGAGAGTAAGGTGATGGTATCGTTGCCCATGAATTATCCGACTGTTGAGAAAGATTCTTGTTACATTTCTTATCCTAGCAAAATCGGGCAGTCTTAGGGTTTAGGGTGTAGGGTGTAGGGTGTGGGGTGTGGGGGAATTATGAATTATGAATTATGAATTATGAATTGGGGAGCAGGGAGTGGGGTGTGGGGTGTGGGGGAATTATGAATTATGAATTATGAATTGGGGAGCAGGGTGTGGGGTGTAGGGTGTGGGGTGTAGGGTGTGGGGTGTGGGGGAATTATGAATTATGAATTATGAATTATGAATTGGGGAGCAGGGAGTGGGGTGTGGGGAGAATAAATAAAAATAATCTCCTGTCTCCTGACTACTGATAACTGATAACTGATAACTGATAACTGATAACTGATAACTGATAACTGACAAGACAAATTAACCGAATCTACCGGCTACATAATCGCGAGTTTGTTGATTAACTGCATCGGTGAAAATTTTCTGGGTGGTGTCAAATTCTACCAAACGACCGACGCGGGTTTCATCGGCATTAAAAAAGGCCGTGCGATCGGATACCCTAGAGGCCTGTTGCATATTATGGGTGACAATCACGATCGTGTATTGTTGCTTCAATTCATGGATTAATTCCTCGACTTTGAGGGTAGAAAGGGGGTCTAAGGCCGAACAAGGTTCATCCATTAATAATACTTTTGGTTTTACCGCCAAAGCGCGAGCAATACACAATCTTTGTTGTTGTCCTCCCGATAATCCTAAAGCAGATTTATTCAACAGATCTTTAACTTCATTCCAAAGAGCAGCCCCTTTTAAAGCTGATTCCACAATTGCATCTAATTCACTGCGACTAGCGGAACGATAAATTCTAATACCGTAGGCAATATTATCGTAAATACTAGCAGGAAAAGGGTTAGGGCGCTGAAACACCATACCCACCTGTCGCCGTAAGGTATGAAGGTTAACTTTGGGGGCGTAGATATCTTGGCCAAAAAACCTAACTTTGCCCTTAACTGTCACTTGTCCCTCTAATTCCCCGATGCGATTGAGGGCTTTTAAGAGAGTGGATTTACCACAACCGGAGGGGCCGATCATGGCGGTTACTTGCCTTTGCGGGATTTCTAAAGAAACACCTTCCAGGGCTTTTTTACTACCATAGAAAAAGCTAATATTTTCGACTTCGATCGCCGAATTAGCTAGAGAAGTAGGACTGTTCATGAGAGAGGAATCGATCATAAGAAAAATGCTTAATTTGAGCGTTTACGAGTGACAAAACGGGAGAGAAGGCTAGTAATTAAAACTAAGATAATTAGGACTAAAGAAGCTGTCCAAGCCAGGGAATTTTGTTCAGGAAAGGGGGAACTAGCATAGTTATAAATCAACACCGTTAAAGCCGGTGTGGGCGACCAAAGACTTTCTTGCCAAAATTGACTAAATAAAGCCGTAAACATTAAAGGGGCGGTTTCTCCAGCGGCCCGGGCCACCGCTAATAATATCCCGGTCATAATCGGTGCGATCGCTGCTGGTAGGACAATGCGAAATACCGTATCGAAACGGGAACCCCCCAAAGCGGAGGAACCGAGACGGTAGGACATAGGTATTAGTTTTAGTGCCTCTTCCGTGGTTAAAGCGATGATGGGCAACATAATCACCCCCAAAGCAAAGGCCCCCGCTACGGCGGAAAATTGTTTGGTAGTTAACACCAAAACCCCGAAGGAAAACACCCCGACAATAACGGAAGGGGTACTACTCAACACCACGATCGCAAAGCGCAGAATACCGCCAATTTTGGAACCCCGAGCGAATTCCGAGAGAAAAACCCCGGTGAGAATCCCCAGAGGTATGCTGCCGAGGGATGCTAAACCGACCATGGTTAAAGTACCCACGATCGCATTAGCGAAACCGTTGGGAACACTGGGATCGGAGCCAACTGGGGCGGGTAAAGAGGTGAAAACTTGCCAATTGAATCCGGGTAAACCTTCTTTGACAATTTGAAAGAGGATAGCGAATAAAGGTAGAATGGCGATGGCACTAAGAGCGATCGCTAAACCCGTGAGACCGTTGGTAAAAAAATGTCGCCAGGGTGACAGGGGTTGCTGTAAATCTTCTTCGGGAAAAGCTCCTTGGCTCATAAAATTAACGATTGCGGTTGATAAATTGTACTAATAAAGCCGCTACACTATTGACAGCTAAGGTAATAACAAATAGAATTAAAGCTAGATACATCAAGGCTCCGATGTGGATTTTTTCAAAAGCTTCTGGGAAGGTATTGGCTAGTACAGCAGGAATAGTATAACCGGGGGCCAAGAGGGAGGGACTAATAATCGAGGAGTTACCGATTACCATGGCTACCGCCATAGTTTCCCCTAAAGCGCGACCTAAACCGAGGATAATCGCCCCGATAATGCCAGAACTGGCCGCCGGCAACAACACGCGCCAGATGGTTTCCCAACGAGTGGCACCTAGGGCCATGGAGGCGCTGCGTAATTCGGGGGGGACGGTAAGCAACACATCGCGACTGATAGCGGAAATAGTCGGCACGATCATGATGGCCAGGATCACACCGGCGATCAGCATACTTGGTCCCAAAGGTTGGGTATTAAACAAAGGGAACCAAGCAAAATTTTGAAATAACCATTCTTGTAGGGGTTTAAGCACGGGAATTAGCACGAAAATCCCCCATAACCCGATAATTACGCTAGGAATCGAGGCAATTAATTCCACCAGAAAACCGATGGGATAACGGACACTTGCCGGCAAATAATTCTCGCTAGTGGTTAAAGCAACGGCAACACTGAGGGGAATAGCTAATACAAGAGCCAGAATCGAGGAAACGATCGAACCGAAAATAAAGGGTAAACCACCAAATTTGAGGACGTTCACATCCCAAGTGGTTCCCCAGAGAAATCCCCAACCGAATTCATTGATCGCCGGCCGCGCATCCTGAAAAACAATCCAGGCCATCCAGAGCAGAAAAATTAAACCAGAGGCGGCACAAATCCAGACTAAGACTGTAAAAATGCGATTGAATAAACCCGCAGTGCCGGGGTTTTCGTTAAGATTGGCCGCCGAGACAGCCAAGGACTCGACGGATTCAGAAAAATTGGCCATAAGATAGAGAGCGATTACCACTTATCAGTTGTTTAAAACGCAACTGTAGGGGCTGAACAATGTTCAGCCCACAGAAAAGAAATACTTGCAGTTATTAGTTATGGACTTAACCGGTAACTTTTTTCCATCTTACTGGAAAGCGGTGACAATCAAGCCTAAACTAATACAAAAGTATTTATTTAATTTTGTTAACTTCGGCTAAAACTTTTTGAGTCACCGATTGGGGAATCCGGGTAAATTCCAATTGATTGTTAATACCTTGACCAGTGGTCAGAATCCAAGTCAACAGTCTTTTAATTTCTGCCGCTTTTTTGTTATCAGCGTAGTCTTTCGGTACTAATAACCAAGTAATCCCGACGATCGGATAACCACTGCTCGGATCGTCCATATTAGCGGTAAAATCGGCGTTAAATTTGATCCCTTCCATCGCCTTGTTAGCTTGAGCGAGACTGGGTTCGACAAATTGACCAGCTTTATTCTGAACTTTAGCAGTTCTCATGGTTGCCCCTTCATTTTTGCGGGCAAAGGTATCTTGAACGTAACCGATCGAGCCTTCTGTTTGTTTAACCAGGGCCGCCACACCATCATTTTTCGGTCCTTTGAGAACGGTAAAACCCCAGTTAGGTTCTTTGCTGGTTCCCACCTTACTTTTGAAGGAAGGACTAATCGCACTCAGGTGAGAGGTAAAAATCTCGGTAGTACCGCTACCATCGGCTCTAACCACCACTTTAATGGGTTGGTTGGGAAGTTTCGGATCCACTTGTCTCCAGTTAGTGATCTCGCCACTGAAGATTTTACCGAGGTTAGCCCTGGAAATTTGCAGGTTATTTACCCCAGGCAAATTATAAACCACGGCGACGGCTCCCCCGGCGGTGGGAACTAGCAGTAAACCGTTTTTCATCTGGCCTTTTTCCGAGGAGGAAGGAGCGGCATCGGAAGCCCCAAAATCGACGGTTCCAGCGATAAATTGCCGGACACCAGCACCGCTACCGACGGAATTATAGTTAACGGTGACACCGGTGGCGTTTTTATAGTCGGCAAAATAACGCTGGTATAGGGGCGCGGGAAAGGAGGCTCCTGCACCGTTCAGGGTTTGGGCGAAAGCTTCTCCCATCGTCCCTGCTAAGGCCGCTGCCGTGGCGAAGGAGACAGCACACACACGAGTTAGGGTAGCAGTTGAGAATATCATAAATTTTCCGGTTGAAGAATCCTGCACAATTGGAGAAAGTTGAACTTTCTTCAAGATATAGTTTAAGGCACAAATATTACTTTTAAATCTAGAAATATTGGAGATTTTTTTGGGTTAAGATTCGGTAAAATTTTGGTTAAGTTTAATTTAAAAAATTCACAGCTTTTGGCAACAATTTAGATCGATTAAGACCAAAATCCATTGTATCTATTCGAGGATGAAATCTTAATTTAAACCATCTGTTGGGGAGAAATTGCCCGGACAAAGCTTTTTATCTAGGGTTTGCTGAATAAATCTAAAAATCTTGTTGGATAAGGCTTTTAGACTTTACACCCCACACCCCACACCCCACACCCTGCCCCCACGAAAAACTTTTTCAGCAGACCCTATCTAGGTGTGTCAAGGCAAACAGGGCCACCGCTGCTTTTCGCTACTGTTAAGTTTGTTATCTTTTTGGGGTGAGTTTCGTATTAAATCAATTTTTTTTGAAATGATGGAGATAAATTTTTCTGACTCCCAGAAAAGCAAGGGGATGGATAAATGCTGATAAATCTCGATAAATTGCTCAAAAAGGCTCTTATTTTTGTTAGTGCTGGTGTTTTAGTTGCTTGCGCTCCCGTTGACTCCCAATCAAACAAATCAATTATTATTGATGGGTCTAGCACCGTTTACCCGATCACCAAAGCTGTCGCCGATGAATACAAAAAACAAAAACAGCCGTCTGCGGATATAAGCGTCAAATTTTCGGGTACTACTGGCGGATTTCGGCAGTTTTGCGCTGGAAAAACTGATATTAGCAATGCTTCGCGACCGATTCGCAGCGATGAGATCGAAGCCTGTAATCGGAATAACATTAGATTTATCGAATTGCCGATCGCCTTTGACGCACTCACCATCGCAGTCAATAAAGAAAACAATTGGATTGACAGCATCACTTTAGAGGAATTAAAAAAAATCTGGGAACCTGCGGCCCAGGGTAAAATTACCAAGTGGAGTCAGGTGCGATCGGGATTGCCGGATAAACCTCTCAATCTCTTTGGTGCGGGCAAAGATTCGGGAACTTTCGATTATTTTACGGAAGCGGTGGTAGGAGAAGAAGATGTTAGCCGCAGCGATTACGTTGCCAGTGAAGATGATGACACTTTAATCCAAGGAGTTAGTCAAGATGCCAACGCCCTAGGATATTTTGGTCTAGCTTACTACGAAAAACAAGCGGCGAACTTAAAAGCCTTAGCAATAGACAGTGGTAAAGGGGCTGTTTTGCCCTCCCGGGAAACGGTGCTACAATCCACCTATCAACCCTTAGCCCGTCCTTTATTTATCTACGTTAACGCCCAAAAAGCCCAGTCTAATAAGGATTTACAGCGTTTTGTCGAGTATTATCTCAGTCAAGCTCAAAATATCGTTCAAGAGGTCGGTTATATTCCCCTGAGCGGTGAGCATTATCATTTAGCCAAGGTCACTTTCTTTAACGGGGAAGCGGGAACAGTTTTCGGGGGACACTCAAAATTCGATGTGACTTTAGCCGAATTACTGCGCCAGAAAGCCAAGTTTTAGAAACTTAAAATAGGGTGAGATTAACTCACCCTATCGACTTTTATTTTAGCTATTATTGCTGTGATCTTAACCAAAACGACCGCTAACATAATCTCTAGTGGACTCTTGAGCGGGATTTTGAAAGATAACCTCGGTGCGATCATATTCCACTAAATAACCCACTTTACCACCTTTTGGGGTCGGTTCAGCATTATAAAAAGCCGTTAAATCAGAAACCCGCGACGCTTGTTGCATATTATGAGTAACAATAACTATAGTATATTGGGTTTTCAATTCGTGAATTAATTCCTCAATTTTTAGGGTAGAAATTGGATCGAGTGCCGCACAGGGTTCATCCATTAAAACAACTTCCGGTTTAACCGCAATAGCGCGAGCAATACATAACCTTTGTTGTTGTCCCCCCGATAAAGCTAAACCACTTTCTTTGAGTTTATCTTTAACATCATCCCAGAGAACGGCTTTTTTTAAAGATTCTTCCACTAATTGATCCATATCACCGATGTAACCATTTAATCGCGCCCCAAAAGCGATATTTTCATAGATAGATTTAGGGAAAGGATTCGGTTTTTGAAACACCATACCGATGCGACTGCGTAACCCGATAGGATTAACGGAATTACCATAAATATCTTGGCCGCGAAAGGTAACTTTTCCCTCAATTTTGGCACTTTTAACCAGATCATTCATGCGATTAAAACAGCGTAAAACTGTACTTTTCCCGCAGCCAGAGGGACCGATAAAAGCGATCACTTTTTTCTCAGGAATATCAAGGTTAACATCACGAACAGCGAGATTAGAACCGTAGTAAACGTTTAAGTTTTTGGTTCTCAAAACCGCATCGGTAACAACATCGGTACTATACATAATCTTTAAAAAAAAAGGAGATGAGTGTTTTTTTAGTGACTGGTAAACAGTAATCGGTAATCAGTGAAAAGAAAACTCCCAACTTGCCACTTCATACTGTTCACTGAAAACTCACATCTGATAACTGATAACTGATAACTGATAACTGATTTAGCCAAAACGTCCACTAACATAATCTTTAGTTGCTTTTTCTTGAGGATCACTAAAGATTTTATCCGTATGATCAAACTCGACTAGATAACCGATTTTGCCACCTTTATCGGTTGGTTCAGCGTTATAAAAAGCCGTTAAATCCGCTACTCTGGTGGCTTGTTGCATATTGTGAGTAACAATAATAATTGTATAACGTTCTTTTAATTCGTGCATTAATTCCTCAACTTTTAAAGTTGAAATTGGATCGAGTGCCGAACAGGGTTCATCCATTAATAATACTTCTGGTTGAGCGGCAATAGTGCGAGCAATACATAATCTTTGTTGTTGTCCCCCCGATAGGGAAAAACCGCTTTCTTTCAGTTTATCTTTTACTTCTTCCCAGAGAGCAGCCCGACGCAAGGAAGTTTCTACTAATTCATCTAAATCGCCTTTATAACCATTTAATCGCGCTCCGTAAACCACATTATCATAGATGGATTTGGGAAAAGGATTAGGGCGCTGGAACACCATACCGATGTATTTTCTGACTTCGACAGGATCCACCTCTTGAGAGTAAATATCTTGGTTATGATAAAAAACTTTGCCGTCAATACGAAAACCGTGAATTAAATCATTGAGACGATTAAAACACCTGAGAATGGTACTTTTTCCACAGCCAGAGGGTCCGATAAAAGCGGTGACTTTATTTTTGGGAATATCGATCGAAACGTCCCGCACTGCTCGATAATTACCATAGTAAATATTAGCCTTATCCACCTTTAAAACGGTTGCAGTTGATTGGGTAGTGCGATTAGTTAGCATAAATTATTTCACTTGAATTTGGATAATTGAGGAATTGCAAAGATAGGTAGATTTTTACTTAAATATCCCTTTTCACTTTTTCCTTGACTTAATAGGTTTTCTGGCGCGTGGCTAAACGGGATAAAATGTTAGTTACCAACACCAAAAACACCAGAATTAAAGCCCCGGCCCAAGCTAATTGCTGTTGGGGGGCAAAAGGGGCAGTAGCAAAGTTGAAAACTAGGACCGAAAGGGTGGCAATCGGTTCAAAGACACCCCGGGGCCAAAAGTTAGAGAATAATGCCGTAAAAATTAAAGAGGCGGTTTCTCCAGCCGCCCTAGCAATTGCTAAAGTAACACCGGTCAAAATAGCGGGAACTGCCGCAGGAAGGACGATTTTTAGGACGGTTTGGTAGTTATAAGCCCCTAAACCCATGGCCGCCCAGCGGATGTCTTGGGGAACGATTTTTAAAGCCTCATCGGTGGTTCTAATAATAGTGGGTAACATTAACACCGCTAAACCGATCGAACCGGCCAGGGCAGAAAAGCCTAAAAGGGCTGTTCCTTCGCCAAATAAGGGGGCAACTAGCAAACCGTAGGCGAAAACCCCGACAATAATCGAAGGGACACCGGCTAAAACGTTGGTAGCAAAGCGCACACCCTGGGCAAGTTTGTTATCACCGCTAAATTCCGAGAGATAAACCGCCGCTAAAACCCCGATGGGAACTGCGATCGCCGTAGCCAGGGCAACGACAATAATTGTCCCTAAAATGGCGTTAGCGATGCCTCCTCCTCCTAACCCCGGCGGTGGCGGTAATTTGGTAAAGAGATTGGCGTTTAAACGACCCACCCCTTGCACAAAAACGAAGCCTAGGACGGCAAAAAGAGGAATAATCGTCACTGCTAAACATAAACCCGAAATTACGGTCATAATTGTCCCCAATAGCGATCGAGGACTACCCGGTTTCTTTTTGAGATTATTGCCTAAATTCGCACTATCCATATCAGTTATCAGTGGGAATTATGAATTATGAATTATGAAGTGGGGGAGTGGGGAGAAAAAAGATGCCTTCTGCCTTCTGACGGCTTAATACTTAGCTTTGACGCGATTAACGATTAATTCTGCGAAGATATTGACTACTAGGGTCAAAACCAAGAGAACAAAACCAGCATACATTAAAGCTGATACTTGCATTCCCGATGCTTCGGCGAATTGATTAGCCAATAAGGAAGCGATCGTGTTAGCGGGGGCGAGAATAGAGGCACTAATGCGGTTAGAATTGCCGATAATCATCGTTACTGCCATGGTTTCCCCTAAAGCACGCCCTAAAGCTAACATAATCCCCCCGACAATCCCGGAAAAAGCGGCGGGAATTAATACCCGAAAAATCGTTTCCCAACGGGTGGCCCCCAAGCCTAGGGAAGCTTGCCTTAGATCCGGCGGTAAAGCGGCCAAAGAGTCGCGAGAGATAGCGATAATAATCGGCAGGATCATAATTGCTAAAATAACCCCCGCCGGTAACATCCCAGGACCCCCTAAAGGAGTACTAAACAGAGGAATCCAACTAAAATTAGCATTTAACCAGTTACCAAGGGGTCTGAGGATAGGAATCAATACAAAGATACCCCATAATCCGTAAACAACACTGGGAATAGCGGCCAAAAGTTGTACGAGAAAAACCAAAATTGTCCGCGCATTTAAGGGAATAAAATCTTCGCTTAAAAAAATGGCTGAACCGATACCGAGGGGAACAGCAATCAGGAGGGCAATCAGAGAACTAACGAGAGTTCCGTAGATAACGGGCAGAACTCCGAATTCTTCCCGACCGCGCACGGGATTCCAAGCACTACTGGTCAAAAATCCCAGACCAAAGGTTTGAATCGCCGGTAAGGCCCGAATAAAAATAACTAGGGCAATTAGGAGCAAAATCAGCCCAATAGCGATGGCAAAGGCAGTGGTTAATCCGACAAAGCCTTTATCGAGGATTTTTTCCGATTCTGGACGTTCTTTAAAATTTGAGTCGGGTGGAACTGTGGGCGCACTCATGATTAGGGTTTAAATCCAGCTAGTTTGCGGTAGCTAAGGGAGAAATTGGCCTTTCTCCACTATTATTGTAACTTTGAATACATTTTTTCGGCTACTAATCCACATTGATTGTGTAATCGGGATAGATGACATCGGCAGCGGCGGCTACTCGTTCCCGGACGTTTTTCGGTAGGGGAATATAACCAAGGGCGGCGGACTGTTCCTGTCCCTGATTGAGTCCAAATTCAATCATCGCCTCCATAGCTAAAGCTTTTTGGGGATTGTCGTATTTTTTATAAACTAACATCCAACTATAGGTGACAATGGGGTAGGAATTTTCCCCCGGCGGATCAACGATAAAAGCCCGCAGATTTTCGGGTAATTCCACCGTAGCTAAGGTGGCAGCGGCGTTAGTTTCATTGGGGGCGACAAATTTACCCGCCTGATTTTGTAAAACGGCCATGGGCAGGTTATTATTTTTAGCGAAACCGTACTCAATATAACCGATCGAGCCTTGATTTTGTTGAATTAGGGCAGTTACTCCCTCATTACCCCTACCACCGAGAAATTTACCTTTTTTGGTCGGCCATTGTACGGCTTTTCCTTCCCCGATGCTTTTTTTCCATTCGGGACTAACGGCGCTTAAAAACTTAGTAAAAACCCCCGTTGTTCCGCTACCGTCTGCCCGGTGAACTACGGTAATTTCTTGATTGGGTAGTTTTAAATCGGGGTTATCGGCGGCGATTTTGGCATCGTTCCAACGGGTAATCGTGCCTAAAAAGATGCCTACATAGGCTTCTCTGCTTAGTTTCAGCCCTTCTACTCCGGGCAAATTATAAGCCATAACGATGCTTCCCGCCGTCATCGGTAGCAGTAAAACCCCGCGGCTAACTCTGGCCATATCCTCGTCACTCATGGCCACATCGGAAGCGCCAAAATCGATCGTACCTTGAATAAATTGTTCGACTCCCGCCCCGCTACCGGTAGATTGATAGTTAATTAGCAGTTTAGAAAATATTTGATTAATGGTGACAAACCAGTTTTGATATAGGGGTGCAGGAAAAGAAGCGCCCGCACCATTGAGGGCGACCTCTCCTTGTAGAGGAACCTGGGCGATTCTATTGCTTCCCTCTCCGCTAGTTCCTGCCGTATCGCCGCCCCCACAAGCGGTTAAAGTCGCTGTTAAAGTGGCTATGGATAAGGCTGTTAGTAAATGGGTTCTGTTTTTGTTGAGCATAGGATTAATTTTGATCCGTAAACTGCCTTAAATCTTACGCTAAAGTTTACCACGGATTGGTAAAGAATAGGTTAAGAAGTGAATAAAAGAACATAATGTATTGTCAAGAAAAATTTTCTCGATAACTAGACAAAAATCTCAACTTCTTTTACTATTTATTTTGACTAAACATTAGTTTTAAGTAGGGAGGCACAATTATTTGTAGGATGGGTTAGCGGTAGCGTAACATAATCGGGCGTTGGGTTTCATGCTTCAACCCAACCTACGTTCTTCTTTTACTATTTATTTTGACTAAACATTAGTTTTAAGTCGCGGGTAAAGCCGCTGACTTTTCCAGTTTAGATTAGTTTTTTCTCTTTCCCTATCATTATAGGGACGTAAAAAAAACAAAGAAAAGATTAAGGTTTTTAGTCATCATCCCTCAGCTTTTTTCTCCCCACTACCCCACTACCCCACTGATAACTGAAAAGTCTCCCCAATACCCGTTTTTACTTTCTCCTTTTTACACCTATGCTAGAAATCTTTACTCAGCTATCTCGTCCCACCAAAGTAGTGGCAATTGTCCTGGGTACTGCCCTAATTTTACCCGCCTGTGTCAATATTTCCACTCAAGACCTAAAACCGATTAAAATCGATGGTTCGAGTACCGTAGCACCAATTACCGATAAAGTTCTCGAAGATTTTAAAGCTAATACCCCTAACAAAGCTTTGGCTGATGTTAAAATTGACGCTAATATTTCAGGAACCGGCGGCGGTTTTAGAAAATTTTGTGCGGGAGAAACGGATATTAATAATGCTTCTCGGCCGATTTCTGTGGAAGAATTAAAAGAATGTGATGCTAATAAGGTAAGATTTATTGAACTACCGATCGCTTTTGATGCTTTAACCGTGGTAGTCAATCCCCAAAATAACTGGGTTGATGATATTTCCACCACAGAATTAAGAACTATTTGGGAACCAGCAGCCGAGAATAAAATCAAACGTTGGAATCAAATTAATCCCGCTTGGCCCGACCGAACGATTACCCTTCATGGGCCAGGTAAAGATTCTGGAACCTACGATTTTTTTAGTGAGGTAATTAACGGCAAAGATGCCAGTCGTGGGGACGTTAATTTTAGTGAAGATGACCAAGCTTTAGTTAATGCCGTCAGTCAAGATGCCAACGCTTTGGGATATTTTGGCCACGCTTATTATGAACAAAATCGGGATAAATTAAAAGCTTTAAAAGTTAACGGTATTGAACCAACTCGCGGCAATGTCGAGGATAGTAAATATCAGCCTTTATCTCGTCCTTTGTTTATTTATGTTAATGCCCAAAAAGCCCAAGAGAATCCCGCTTTAGAGAAATTTGTCGAACATTATCTCGATCGAGTTCCCAATTTATTAGATACTATTGGTTATATTCCCCTACCGGATGAGGCCTATCATTTGGCACGGGTACAGTTGCAAAAATTTGAGGTAGGAACGGTTTTTGATGGCCGACCCCAACCCAATTTAACCATCGGGGAATTACTTCGCAAACAAGCCCAATTTAAAGCTAAGTAACGATTCCCATCTCATACTAAATCCCTTGAGTATAGGCTACATATCAGGAGAGGCACTTCTGCAAGGGGAGTGACTCTTAAATTATTACAGATGTGTCAGCGGCTGCGTGTAAGCATCCCACCGAAAAACTAATGCGCTCCGGGGTTTGGGGGCGGCGCCACGCCCCCAACGGGGGGTTTGGGTAGGGTTGATTCATGAATCAACCCTACTATGAATCAACCCTACCCATTCAGCGTATCGAGAAACTTGCTAATTAACCTTTCGGTGTCGCCCCAAATTGTTCGATGAGGATAGAGGTTAACACCGATTTTAAGTCTTCACAGGGAATCCCTTTTTGTACACAACTTCCCAGGTGGGCATCTTTACCCACTTTACCCCCCATGTAGAGGTCAACTCCCTCCACGGTTTTGCCGTCTTTGCGAGCTTTTGTCCCCATCAAACCGATATCGGCCACTTGGGGTTGTCCGCAGGAGTTAGGGCAACCGGTCCAGTGCATACGCACACCCCGGGGAATATTTAATTCGGCATCTAACTGACGAATCAAGTCCACAGCCTTATTTTTGGTTTCAATCAGGGCAAAATTGCAGAATTGCGCCCCCGTGCAAGAAACGAGCGCTCGTTGTAAAGGAGTGGGATTGGGGGTAAACTTAGCCAGTAAAGGCTCGGTTAAAAGAGTTGGCATATTTTCAGCCGCTATATTGGGAATAATCACGTTTTGTTCCACGGTTAAACGCAATTCTCCGCTGCCATACACTTCGGCAATCCGGGCTAAATCTAACATATCATCGGCAAATAGACGGCCAACGGGAACACAAAGACCGATATAGCTCAATCCCTCCTGTTTTTGGGGAAAAACTCCTAAATGATCTCGTTTTTCCCAGTCAATAGCGTCTTTTTCCGCTGCCGTTGCCAAGGGATAACCTAGGTGATTAGCCACCCGCGTGCGGAATTCCTCAATTCCCCACTCATCAATTAACCACATTAAACGGGATTTTTGACGGTTGGAGCGCAATCCGTTATCGCGGTAAACTTCCAAAATTCCTCGGCATAAATCCACCACTTCCTGATTCGGTCTCACCCAAACATTCATGGGAATTGCCGCTTCACAGCGTTTAGCCGAGAAAAAGCCGCCCACCACGACATTAAAGCCTAATTCTTCCTCTTTATAGGCAGGAACAAAGGCAATATCGTTAATTTCCGCATGAACGGAATTATCCCGTCCCCCCTCGATGGCAATATTAAATTTGCGGGGCAGATTGCTAAATTGATAATTACCTTGACCGTAGTTGGTAATCATATCTTGGACTTTTTGGACTAATTCCCTGGTGTCAATTAATTCATCCGCATCTAGTCCCGCCATGGGTGAACCGGTAATATTTCTGACATTATCCATGCCCGATTGTACCGAAGTCATACCCACGGATTTTAGTCGTTGGAAAATATCAGGAATATCTTCGATACGAATACCGCGTAATTGTAGGTTCTGACGAGTAGTAATATCGGCATTGCCATCATCGCCGTAACGCTGCACGATTTCCCCTAAAACGCGCATTTGCTCACTGCTAATAATGCCGTTAGGAACCCGTAAACGCATCATGAATTTACCCGGGGTGACGGGACGATAAAAAACCCCCACCCATTTTAAGCGATGTTCTAAATCGGTTTTATCCATCGCTTCCCAACCGATTTGGGCAAAATGATCCAGTTCATCTTTAATGGCTAATCCGTCTTTTTCGGCTTTAAATTTCTCGAATTTATTGAGAGTCGTTCCATCTTTTTCAGGTGCTTGTACCACGAATCTATCTCCTTCTGGTTTGTGAGTGTAATTGTTCTAGTTGGTGGGGGTTAGAAATGAAGAAATCGCGATTTAACAATAAGTATTCTGTAAAATACTGTCGTCATTAGCAAAAATTTAGTAATTTACCTAGTCTCTATTTGTTATTTAATTCGTTTTAACTTGGGTGATTTTGTATTGTTTGTAACAGAAATTCGCTCACCATCGTGTTTAAGCATTTATATCATGCAGTAAGTGCATTGAGATGGGGTGTGGGGGGAAGGGAGCAGGGAATTTTCCTAAGCGAGAAACTTAACCAACTCCTCTAATTTTTGCCAAGCTAACCCACTGGCTAAAATGTCGCGAGCGAGGGCGAAACCGGCAGCATGGTCGCCAAAAGTGACCTTTTCTGCCACCTGTAGGGCAAGAGAGGCATTAATCGCCACAGCATCCCGTTGAGGCGGCGTTCCCCCCCCTTGCAGGACATTTTTGAGGATTTCGGCATTTTCTGGCACTTCCCCGCCTTTAAGGGCATTTAAACTGGCTCTGGGGATAGCAATTGACAAGGGATCGATCGCCGCAGAAATCACCTCGCCATTATTTAATAAAGCCATATCGGTCAGATCTCCTAACCCCACCTCGTCGAGTTTTTCCCGGCCGTGAACAATAATCGCCTTGGGGGTTCCCATTTGTGCTAAAGCTGTGGCCATGGGGGTGAGAAATTGCTGGTCATAAACCCCGATAACTTGACCTGTGGGACGGAGAGGATTAACTAGAGGGCCCAGAAGATTAAAAACCGTGCGAACTTTCAGGGTTTTGCGGAGATTAGCCACACTTTTCAGGGCTGGATGCCAACCGGGGGCAAAAAGAAAGGTCACTCCCACCCCATCTAAAGCCGCCGCCACCTTCTCGCTAGGGGCGCTCAAATTAACCCCAAGATATTCTAAAACATCGGCCGAACCGACTTTACTGGAGGCGGAGCGATTGCCGTGTTTAGCCACTTTTACGCCCCCGGCGGCCGCCACAAAGGCCACGGCAGTGGAAATATTAAAGGTTGAAGCCCCGTCACCGCCGGTGCCACAGGTATCGATAACGGGAGTGGTATGGGGTTTAGGGTCTTCTAAGCGAGATTGTTGCCGTAAAACTCCGGCCATTCCCGCTAATTCGTCCGCCGAGACTCCTTTTGCTTGCAAAGCCGCTAAAATTGCCCCCGATAAAACTTCTGGAATCTGGCCGTTTAACCATCCGGTCATTAATTCTTCAGCTTGGTTAAGGGAAAGGGATTTTTGATCGAGTAGTTGCTGCAGTAGGTTTGGCCAGTCTTGATTGGTCATCGCTGTTCCATTGGTGTGGGGATGGGGCGATATACTATCATAGCGGTTTGTCTGGAGAATCGATCGCTCCTAGGAATTTTTACTTTAAATCGAGCAAACCCTGTTCTTTTAACTTAGGATTAAAACGAATTTCCATCTGTACTCCCCGTTTTTCTAGGGTTGATAAAATATCATTTTCCACTCGTCTGGATACCTGTTTTAATAACTTAATTTTCCCTAATTCGTCAGCACTTTGATAAATTTCTTTTTCTGTGTCAGTCATGGCTAATTTAGCATCAATTGGTTCTGTCCAGAGTTTTTCATTGTCGATTACTGCCTGACTTTCTCTTAGCCAAGCTTGTTTAATCGCTTCGAGAATAGTCCTATTAGGACGCTCGATCACCTGTATTTTTAGCCAATAACAAGCTTGAGGCTGTCGGGCAAGATGTTGTTTTAAACTGAGATAAATATCACGAGAATAGCCGACAAAATCTAGGACTTGCTCTCGATTAAAAATGGCATAAACCCCGATTTTTCCCTGGAAATCAGCAGAGATATTACCCGTGGTATCTAGGTAGGGAATATATTCTAATTGTTGGAGATTAGCAAAAGTATCAGGCTCATTCATAATTAATCGTCGCTCATTGGTTGGAGATAGCTAAATTATACCTAAGTAAGTAGTTATAATTAAATTGAAGATAGATTTTGCCTCTGATCCCCCCTTAGTCCCCCCTTGATAAGGGTAGGGTCGTTTCATTCTCTCTTATGTCATTCTCTAAAATCCTTATCTGGCAACGTTTTTAGTCGATTTCTCGGAAATACATAGCTGAAAATTTGTCAAAACGTCGTGCTTTGTAGGTTGATTCATGAATCAACCTACTATGAGAGCAAAAACCTGTACTTCCCTGCTCCCTAGCTTACCTCATAAGCGATTAAGGGTAGCAAAAAAAGAATTAGATTCGGAGAATGAATCAGTCCTACCTTGATAAGGGGGGTATCTGACAACTTTTAACACCTACCTACCTAAGTTTGAATTTTATATTGCGGGCTGTGGCTAACCTAGTATGGTAAACTAACAGTTGCCCTGCCGTTAGTCGCAGGGAACAATAAGCAAGTGAGCATAGCTGAGGTTCCTCCGTATGGATATCTTTCAGGAGTACGGTATTGAGTACCTGTACCACATGACTTATATAAATAACCTTACCTCTATCATTACGAATGGATTGTTGTCACATACATAATGAAGCCTATAGGAGAGGATTAATAGAAGTAGATATTTCTGATCCAGATGTTCAAGATAGAAGAGCTAATCGAAAAATTGACGAAATACCACTACATGAATATGTCCCGCTGTATTTTTCACCCAGAAATCCAATGCTGTATAGTAGGAAACAGCATCAAGATGACATTGTTATTTTGGGAATTGAGCCACAACTTTTATTAGAAACAAATGTTATCTTTTCTGATGGAAATGCAGCGGCAGGGGAGACTCGGTTCTATCGGGGTGCGCAAATGCTTAACCAGTTGCCGTGGAATGTAATCTGGGCGCAATACTGGAATGATTTCGAAGATGGCAAGCGCATGAAGTGTGCAGAGATACTTGTTTACCCGACGGTAGCGCCCAATAGGATCAAAGCAGTATTTTGCCGTTCCCAGAAGCACAGCAACGTTATCCTTGCAGCTATACAGAGAACTGATATTATAGGAATGGTAGGTCCAGGTTTATATTTCTAGTCATGCTACATTACACAGATACCACAGTTTTCAATGTCAACACGCAAACGATTGTTAACACAGTTAACTGCGTTGGTGTAATGGGTGCTGGCTTGGCTCTAGAGTTTCAGCTAAGATTTCCAGAAATGGAAAAAGACTATGTAGAGCGATGCAGGAAAAAAGAGGTTAAAACTGGAAAGCCTTATCTTTACAGAAATTATGGGAATGTTTGGATTCTTAACTTCCCGACAAAGGATCACTGGAAGTATCCCTCTAAAATTGAATGGATAGATGAGGGACTTAAGTATTTTTCCATTAACTATCAGAAAGGCGGCATTACTTCGATCGCTTTTCCTAAGTTGGGATGTAGTCATGGTGGACTTGATTGGGGTGATGTATCCCCTTTGATGGAAAAATATCTGGGAAACCTCGATATTGATGTATTTATTTGTTTAGATCAAGAAAAGGAAGCAACGGGTGTAGAGGGTTCAATGGTTAGTTTGGTCAATAATATTGAGAGCTTTGGATGGGATAAAGAACTTAATCTCAGAGCTGATATCAGAAAAAAAATAATTCATGCCTTACCAATTAGAAGATTTCGAGAGTTAGGAAAAATTGAAGGTGTTGGTAAGCAGACATATAATGATATGTTTAGCTTCTTATATCAATCCGTAAAGAAATTTGAGTTTGAGAAAGATAAGCCTAAATCTGCTAATACATTGCAACTTCAGATTCTGGACACAATTACTGAAGAAGAGAACTGGCAAGAATCTACCAATCAGTTAAGTTCTCAATTAGAAGCAGTAGGTTTTTATGAAGAACGCACTGAGATAAACACTACTCTTACTACAGAGGAGAATCTAGGGGCTTCTGCAAGTCAGTCAAGTTCTCCGTTACAAGCGGCATCTACTACTGAAGAACAGAGAATTATGGGTGCTTCTTGCAATGAAAATTATGATGCTTTCCTGATAATTCTGCCCTATATAGAACAAGCACTTAGTACAGAGCGCACAAAAGATGAAATTTCTGAAATGTTTAAGCTTCCTAAAAAGTTGGTAGGTGAGTGGTTGGAAGCGGCAGAAAAACTTGGTAAAGTTAAAAAGCTTACACGTCCTGTTAGGTATGTTGCCACATCGAATCAGTTGCAACGGCAATTAGAGTATGAGTTTGCGGTATAAGCTGTAAACAGGCTAATAACCGTGTTGCATAAGCTGTTAACTATCTATCTAAATTAATCGTTTACCGCAATATCAAATTGAGACAGATTCTGTTAAAACGACAGGTTGCGTCAACTGTGATGAATCGATCAAATTCCGATTCTGGAAGGGTAAGAAGTTGACCATTTTTGACAAGAGGCACTAGGAGCAAGTGTTAGTAAAATTAATCTTGATCAACTGCTTGCCCTTTAAAATTGTACCAAAAAGTTTTAGGCTAAATTAGTCCCCAAAAATGATCAATTCTCAATGCCTACTGCTTCTCTTAACGAAATTGTTCACGCGGCCCTCAGTGGTCAAGTGGTTTCTTTTCCCACGGATACAGTCCCCGCTTTAGCGGTTTCTCCCCCCTATGCTGCCTTAGTTTTTGCCGCTAAAAAACGGACTTTTGATAAACCTTTAATTCTCATGGCGGCCTCAGCAGCAGATTTATGGGATTATGTCAAGGGAAATCAGGAAGAAAGGGAGATTTGGCGGCAAATGACCGAAAAATACTGGCCCGGCTCCCTAACTTTGGTTTTACCCGCTTCTGAAAAAGTACCAAAAGTTCTTAACCCTAAAAATCCTAGCACGATCGGGATCCGAGTTCCCGCTCATGCGATCGCCAGAGAAATTCTCGGTCGAACTGGTGTTTTAGCGACCACAAGTGCTAATCTGTCAGGACAAGAGCCTTTATTAACTCCAGAAGCGATTATGACTACTTTTCCCTCGGTGACGGTGTTAGCGCCCACAGAAAGGCAAGCATGGGGAATAATCAATAGTGGACAACCCTCCACCGTCGCGCGTTGGCAATGTCAAGGATGGGATATCTTACGACAAGGGGCAGTTTTTCTGTAAATATGGACGATATTGACGCTTTAAAACGGGAATTACAGCAAACTCGCCTCGCTTATCAGATGGCCGTGGCAATTAATCACCTCAAAAGCAGTTTTTTGGGACGGGTTGCCCACGAATTGCGATCGCCATTGAGCAGTATGATCAGTATCCATCAAATGATTCTCGCCGATCTTTGCGAAAGTCCGGCGGAAGAAAGGGAATTTATCGCCCAGGGACAACTGGCGGGCTGTAAACTGATGGCAATGCTCGATGAGATGATTAATCTCTCCAAACTAGAGTCTGGTACTATACCTCTCGATCAAGAAATTTTTTCTTTAACTAAACTCTGGGAAGATTGGGCAAGTTTAACCTATTTACAGGCAGCTAACCGCAATATTAAGCTTAAATTTAGCCCTTTAACCGATGATATTGCTATTATTGCCGATTATCAGCGTTTATTTTCTGCTCTTGTCCTTCTCGTCGATGCAGCGATCGCTAACTTAACGAGTGGCTCTATTTGTATATCGGTAAGCGCCCTTGGCGAGAAAAAAGTCACTATTACCCTAGAATTTCCCGGGAAAATGGCTCTCTGGCAAATGTCAGAAATTTACCCCTTGAGTTTAGAATCAAAGCCAGAAGAAGTAAAACAATTTACTCAAGCTCTCGGTCTTTCTCCCAGTCTTAAATTTCAGTTAGCGAAGGGAATTATCGAAGTCTCGGGGGGGGAAATGAGCTTAGATCAAATCGATAACAATAGTCAGGACAAGCTCACACGGATCGTTTTTTCTTTACCTCGATCGCCGGACAGGAAAAATCCTCGGGATAACGATTAAATAATACCATCGTCGTGGTGGCGTTGCTTTGGAAACCAATGCGCCGGTAAAATTTCTCTTGATTAGTAGTCATCAAATAGACTCTTTCCACCCGATTTATTCGGGGATGGGCCAAAACTGTTTCTACTAATTTACGCCCTAAACCCGCTCCCTGATAATCGGGATGAACAATCACATCCCAAATAGTTGCCCGATAAATGCCGTCAGAAATGGCGCGAGCAAAACCAATTAATTGCCGCTCATTCCACACCGTCACCACTGGATCACTATAGTCAATTGCGGTTTCTAAATCTTCTAAACGGCGATCTATTGCCCAAAATGCGGTTAAATTAAATAATTCTCGTAGTTGCAATAGATCTATCTTGCTTTTATCCTCGTCAAACTGAATCCGACTACAATCAACCATGATATTTCCTTAGTCTAAGACTAAAAAATAAAAGAGGATTCACGCTCGATCGGGCTGATTTATGAGCAATTTCCCCTAATCTATGTGTTTGATTATACTAAATGTCTAAGATAATCTCTAGTTGATTTATCGTGATTTCTTGACAAGTTATTAATCAGTAATCAGGAGTCGGTCGTCAGGAGATAGGAGTCAGCAGTCAGGAGGAGATAGGGTGATAGGGTTTTGGGGTGATAGGGTGATGATACAGCTTCCCCACTACCCCACTTCATAATTCATAATTCATAATTCATAATTCATAATTCCCACACCAATGCTTAACAATCAAAGATCTTCGCCGGTGTCTGTCATTTGTTTAGGGGAAATCCTCTATGATCTAATTGCCGATCAAAGCGATCGCGCTATAGAGCAAGTGACTTCTTGGACAACCTACGCGGGGGGTGCGCCGGCAAACGTGGCCTGTGGATTGCGAAAATTGGGCATAAATTCGGCTTTTATCGGTTGTGTGGGCAAAGATCAACCAGGAGAACAGTTAATCGCCTTGCTAGACGCTCTCGGAGTCGATACCACTGGTGTACAGTATCATGCCACCCTACCCACCCGACAAGTTTATGTCACCCGCGATGCTGGGGGAGACAGACATTTTGCGGGTTTTGGCGGCAGAAAAACAACTGATTTTGCCGACACTGCCCTTAATGCTGACTTATTACCCGAAAATCTGTTGAAAAATGCCGATTATCTAGTGATGGGAACCCTAGGGTTAGCCTATCCCCCAGCAAGAGCGGCGATGATGCGGGCCATCGAATTAGCTAAAATTTACGCGGTGAAAGTATTGGTCGATATCAACTGGCGACCGGTTTTTTGGCCTAATCTTGAGGCCGCTCCTGATCAGATTCGAGATTTTATTGCCCAGGCCGATTTGCTCAAATGTAGCGAGGAAGAAGCAAGCTGGTTATTTGGCACTGATAGCCCGGGAGAAATATCATCACAATACCCCAATTTAGGGGCAATTCTGGTTACGCGCGGCGCAAAAGGTTGTAAATATCATTTAGGCGAAAATAGCGGCACTGTAGAGGCTTTTTCTGGGGAGGTAGTGGATACCACTGGGGCGGGGGATGGCTTTGTGGCTGGTTTTTTAGCTCGTGCCGGTCTTGTAGGCGATAAAATCGAGGAAAATGCCGATTTAGCGCGTAAGGCGGTGATTTATGCCTGTGCGGTGGGGGCAATGGTGACAAGGGGGGCAGGAGCGATCGCATCCCAACCGACTCGGGAACAGGTGGAGGAGTTTCTAGCGGCCCTTGACTCCTAGAAATTAGCCCTTATTTGCCAGTTTTTTGGTCAAACCAGTCTAAAACCCGATTCCATGCCCACCAGCGATCGCTATCGCCCCACTGACGCTGACAGGATAAACTGCTGATATAACCCACATGACCGCCATGGTTGGTTAAGAGTAGATCGACGTGGGGATTATCGGCGATCGCTGCTTGCAGATCGGGAATAACTGCGGGGGAAAAGAGGGGATCATCGGCCGCGTAGAGGATAAAAGTGGGTTTAGTTAAATAGGGTTGAAAGGGCAAGGGACTACTAGCGGCATAATAGTCATAGACTGTCTCAAATCCTAGCTTTTTAATCACTAATTCTCGATCGAATCCGGCAATCGTGGTGGCGCGAGTAATTGCTTCGGGATCGATATGATCGGGATGAGCTTGATGGATGCGTTTGGCTAACTTGCGTAATTCCCTGGCGATCGCTTTTTCCAGATGTTTCCCCCAGGTATCCCGGACGAGATAGGATAAGGAACGATTAGAGTCTAAATTAGGACAAATTACCGCCCCACCACCGATATGGGCGGGATCGATCCCCAGATCTTCCTGATTCTCTGCCGATTTAATTCCCCAGAGGGCTAATTGTCCCCCCAGAGAGTAACCTGTGAACCAAAAAGGAGCGGGACAGCCCATTTTTTGAGCTTGGGCGGCAATATGAATGAAATCTAGCCCTTCATAGATGCCATCGGAGGTGAGAGTCGGGGATAATTCGGCTGTCTTACCGTGGGCCCGCCAATCGAAGAGGACGACTGCGTAGTTTCTCGCTACGGCTTTTCTGCCTAAAATCCTTAAAAACCATTGATTATCTAAGTCTCCCGTGATGCCGTAGGTCCCGATAATTGTTCCTTTCGCTTGCGGGGGAATGGAAACAATCCCGTAGATAGGGACGGCATTGGCCCCGGTGAAAATGGTTTCTTGATAGACTGGTTCGGGAATAGCGATCGTATTTTGCCAGGTTTCTCGCGCTTTTAGGGACACATAGAGAGTCATGGCAAAACCGTTTTTCAGCAATGGGGGCGGAGTGTAGGTGAGATTATCGGTCTTCGTCCTCGGATGGGCAATCATGGCAGCACAGGGGAATCTAAAAGTCAAGAGGGGAAAACAAAAATTAACTTATGTCCACCGCTTTCTTAAAAATTGTAAAGCAAATTGTCCCAAGCGGCGAGCAACTCTGGCAGGGCAGTGGCCGACCAATTGCCCTCACAACCGCGACCTTGATAGAGAATCAATCGCAGGGAATAATGATCGGGAAATCCTGCCGCTTCTAACCATAAAAGCTCGCTTTCCGCTTCACAAGCAATACTTTCTTCATCCATTAATTCTGTGGCCATGGCCGCCATAGTTGCGGTCAATTGTGATAGTAACCGACGCAAATCTTGCCACTCGGCCTCGGTCAACTCCATCGCCCAATCATCGCCACCAATTAATCCTTTATAAACGGCTGCTTGAGGATTCCAACCCAGGCGCCAACCCGAACCATATTTGAGAATTTTTTCCATAATTTTCTAGAATTTTAATAGGTCAGCATCTCCCGGTTTTGATAAAGATGGACGACGGGGAGAGGGACTAGGAGAAGGACTAGGATTGGGGGTTTCTTGGGGGAGAATAGCGGGGTTATAAATTTCGACTAAAAGAGTTACTAACTGCTGCCGTTGACGACGATTAAGACTGTTCATCGCTTTGATATCGGCTGCCATCGGGTTAACCGTAAGAGTGACCTGTCCGGGATAGTTTTCTTCGCTGATTTTCTCGTTCACTCCTAGATAATCTCCTAGGGTTAATTGCCAATCAAAACGGATGAGAGTAAACCTTTTTTTTGTATCTTGATGATAACGAAGAAAGCGACTGATTAAAGTATTATTCGGATCGATCTTTCCTGTGTCTCGACGGATATAGTTGTTTTCTTTCGGTAAATCTGGCATTACTTGGTAAATTTGTTGGGCAACTGTTTCGGGTCGTTGAATTTGGCTCATCCCGGTGGATTGCCACGATAACCACCAGACAAATATCCCTATCACTAGGCAGAATACTAATAATACTATTCGCTTAATTTTCAGGTTTTGAGGAAATTTTAAGAGCATATTGATAAGAAGAAATTGAGCGGAACGTTTTTATGAATAGTGTCACACAAAAATTGCCATTCATCGCGGCTAGATTTTCCGAAGCTTACGGAACACTTGTACTAAATTGTCCAGCCAAGTTTTCCACGATACTGTAATTCTTGGGCTGCCCATTTCTCCATTTTTTTGCTGACCTCCACCTTGATTCCTTCTTTCAAAACTATACCTATCAATCGTTTCCCCTTTTTTTAAGTTTCTTCTCTTTTTGTTAAGAAATATCTGACTAATGGATAGAGAGGGGGGACCGGAGGCAAAATCTATCTTCATATTTAATTAGAACCACTTACTTAAAACCCAGAGGGTTTTTGCTAGGGTGGATAGCCCCAAAACTGGCAATCGCCCCCAGCCGGCTGCTGTAAAATAGGAAGGATAGATAAAACTCAGGAGAAAAAACCCCAGTGCAGTACAACCCCGCAGAAATCGAACAGAAATGGCAGAAGATTTGGCAGCAAATGGGATTGGACAAAACCCCAGAAAACACCGATAAACCGAAATTTTACGCCCTCTCCATGTTCCCCTATCCATCGGGCAACCTGCACATGGGTCACGTTCGCAACTATACTATTACCGATGTGATTGCCCGTCTGAAAAGAATGCAGGGTTATCGCGTGCTGCATCCCATGGGGTGGGATGCTTTCGGATTACCCGCAGAAAATGCCGCTATTGAAAGGGGAGTTCCTCCGGCAAAATGGACTGATCAAAATATTGCCCAGATGAAACGGCAATTACAACAGTTAGGATTATCTATCGATTGGGAAAGAGAAGTTGCCACCTGTTCCCCGGAATATTATCGTTGGACCCAATGGCTATTTTTACAGTTTTTTGAATCGGGATTAGCCTACCAAAAAGAAGCGGCAGTGAATTGGGATCCTATCGATCAAACTGTCTTAGCAAATGAACAGGTAGATAGTGAAGGAAAATCTTGGCGATCGGGTGCTAAAGTAGAAAGAAAATTACTCCGGCAATGGTTCCTAAAAATTACCGATTATGCCGAACAATTACTCACTGATTTAGATAAGCTTACCGGTTGGCCAGAACGGGTTAAAACCATGCAGGCCAACTGGATTGGTAAATCGGTAGGTGCTTATTTAGAATTTCCTCTTGTTAACTCCACAGAAAAAATTGCCGTTTTTACCACTCGTCCCGATACGGTTTATGGAGTCACTTATGTGGTACTTGCTCCTGAACACCCCTTAACTTTACAAGTTACCACTCCCGAACAAAAATCGGCCGTAGAAACTTTTATTCAAGAGATAGCCAGCGAAAGCGAATTAGAAAGAACCGCCGAAGATAAACCCAAACGCGGTATTAAAACCGGAGGAATGGCAATTAATCCTTTTACCGGTGAAGAAATTCCGATTTTAATTGCTGATTATGTCCTCTACGAATACGGGACAGGGGCAGTGATGGGAGTCCCGGCTCACGACAGTCGCGATTTTAAATTTGCTCGGGAAAATAACCTGCCAATTAAGATAGTTATTACTCCAGAAAGTGGCGAAATTGAGTTAAAAGAGGCCTATACAGAAGCAGGAATTATGATTAATTCCGCTCAATTTAATGGGCTGCATTCTACAGCAGGAAAAACCGCTATTATTGATTATGCCACTGCCCAAGATTACGGCAAAGCTAGAATACAATATCGTCTCCGGGATTGGTTAATTTCCCGTCAAAGATATTGGGGTTGTCCGATTCCAGTTATCCACTGTCCCCACTGTGGAACCGTGCCAGTACCTATCGATAATTTACCCGTTAATTTACCAGAAAATGTCGAATTTAGCGGTCGAGGTGCTTCCCCTTTAGCCAAATTAGAAGACTGGGTAAATGTGGATTGTCCTCGCTGTGGAACTCCCGCAAAACGGGAAACCGACACCATGGATACTTTCATCGATTCTAGTTGGTATTTTCTCCGTTATACCGATGCTAAAAATGAAGATATACCCTTTCAATTTGAGAAGGTTAATGATTGGATGCCCGTGGATCAATACGTCGGAGGAATCGAACACGCTATCCTACATTTACTCTATTCTCGTTTCTTTACCAAAGTTTTAAGAGACCGAGGTTTAGTTAATGTTGATGAACCTTTTAACCGTCTGTTAACCCAGGGAATGGTACAGGGATTAACCTACAAAAATCCCGAAACTGGCAAATATGTCCCCGCAGAAAATGTTATCTATAAAGAGGATAAATATTGCGATAAAGACACGGGAGAAGTTCTATCTTTCTTCTTTGAAAAAATGTCTAAGTCGAAATATAATGGCGTTGATCCTCTGAAAGTTCTCGAAAAATATGGGGCCGATACTGCCCGAATGTTTATACTTTTTACTGCACCCCCAGAAAAAGATTTACAGTGGGAAGATGCGGGGGTAGAAGGACAATTTCGCTTTCTTAATCGGGTGTGGCGTTTAGTCAGCGAATATATTGAAAATAAACCCAAGCAAGTCAAAAAAATAGAAACTTTCTCGAAAACTGACAAGGATTTAAGACGGGCAATTCACACCGCTATTAAAGAAATCTCCGAGGATTTAGAAGGAGATTATCAATTTAATACCGCCATTTCCGAATTGATGAAACTCAGTAACGCTTTAGGGGATAATAAGTGTTTTGCATCCCCCATTTATCGGGAAGGAATCGAAACCCTATTAATCTTACTTTCCCTCTTTGCTCCCCATCTTAGCGAAGAATTATGGCAAGCTTTAGGCCATAGCCAATCAATTCACCTGCAACCCTGGCCAAAAGTTGATCCTACTGCCCTGATTGTGGACGAGATTACCCTTGTCATCCAAATTTTGGGAAAAACCAGAGGCACGATACAAGTTCCCGCTAGTGCCGATAAAAGCACCCTAGAAACCCTCGCCCTAGAATCAGAAATCGCCCAACGTTATTTAGAGGGTAAGGAAATCAAAAAAGTGATTGTTGTCCCGGGCAAATTAGTTAATTTTGTCGTGGTTTAAATGACAGCAATTATCACAATGGTAGGGAATTAAAGAACCTTTTCAGTTATCAGTAACCAGTTAGATTAACACTGTCTATTAAAAACTATCAATAGAGGGCAAAATAGAAACTATACAATTAGCATTGTCTGTAAATAAGAACAACCTATGGATATTGAATCAACTAAAGTTACTCCTGAAGAAATTGCCCAGTTTCGCGCTGAATTGGCAGATAATCTAAGTGCGATCGCTGCTTTGGATGCGATTGAAGAATGCGAAGGTTATCTTGAGGATGCTGTACCCGCAGGTTTTTGCATTTGACAAGATCAGTGATCGCATTATAATGGAGAAAATTAGTTTTAGTTTTAACAATAGCACTATGGACAATACAACTCAGTTAACACTGGAAGAAATTCAACACTATCGGCAGCAATTTAAGGATTATCCTGAAGCTTTGGATGCTTTAAATTTGATTGCAGAATGTGATGGAAATTTAGACGATGCGTTAATCTTAATTTATATGGAAGAAACTGGAGCAGAACCAGATAGGGGATTAGATTTAGATCAATTAGCAGAAAGATGTCGTCCAGTAGTTTGCGCTGATTTAGCTAGAACAATTTTAGATATTCTTAATATTTTAACAGGTTTATTTGGTACAATTGGGGTTGCTTTAGCTGTATTACTTTATATTTTAAACAAATATGGATTAGAGGATTATTGTCAAAATAATGCTTAAAATTTAATCTTAATTTTGTATATATCTAAACTCCTGATGCAAGAAATGCTGCCCAATAATAAGGGTTAGCGAAAGGATATTTACCCCGTTGACCAGTTAACTCAATTTGTTTCTCAATAATCTTTTTTTTGTTAGGAGTTAGTTCAATTAAAACCTGATCAATTTCTGGTTTATATTTGACTAATAGCCTATCAAATTCTTCAATGGTCAAATTCTGTAACCAATTTTGCGCTATTTTCAAAGCAACTGGTACAGAAACTTGCTGATTCTCATCAAATAAAATCTCATATAATTTAATCATCAAGAAGGAGGTTGACAGGTCATTAACTGTCCATAAACTACTGACAACGCTGGGACTTCCCGCAAACAGAAAACCACTGGGTAAACCGATATATTCATCACTGATAGAGTTTATATCAATCATGCCAGTTTCGCAGGCAGAAAGGGTGACAAGGCGACATTTATTCAAGCGCAGTTCAAAGATTTCGCCTAATGTTAGGGGTTCTTTATTGGCTAAAAATAAGGCGGATTCTAGGGGATTAGCTGGGTTAAAGCCTCCATGACAGGAGAAGTGATAACAGTGGTTATCTGAGGATTTGAGATGGGGAAGAACAGCGTTTTTAGTGGCGTTATCTTTAGCGATAACTTGAGGTTCAGTAAAGAAAGTTGAGAGGATATTAACTTCTAAGTCAGTGTAAAATAAGTCTTTGGTGGGGTTTTGAATAGCGAACAGTTTATTAAAGTCGGAATTGTGAGAAGTTTGGGAGATTTTTTGCAAGATTTGACAACTAGGCGCATATTGTACACCCTTCGGAAATAAATCTTGTAATTCTGATCCCCCCGTTGCCGACTCCCCCCTTTTTAAGGAGAGTTGGGGGGGATCAACAGGTAAGGCGTGTAAGGGTAAAATATGTAGAAACCAATGGGGGATAATAATTAACCGTTGACAAGTATCGGGAATCAGGGCAAGAATATCATTAATATGCAGAATATCAGCAAAAGTCTGTAGGAGGTTAGACAGTTGATTTCTCCATTCTTGCTTACCATTTCCTGAGTAGTAAAGCTGTAGATAATTGTTGATTTTATCAAATAATTGATTTTTATCATTTTCGGAAGATTGCCAATATTTAACCTCTCCCTCAGCAGACACGACAAAAGCGAGTATTTTCTCCCCTGTAATATACCATTGCAGCAGACAAGTTTCAGCATCAGTTAAAGCTTGAATCTCTGTAAATGGGATCGGCTCAACTTTTTGAGTGAGGCTAAAGAGAGGATCTTTAATTTCTCTTGCAATAAAATTATCTAAGTCTTGTTTATATTCTTTCAGATAACTGTGATCTGGAACGTAAGGAGTTAAGTTATCACGACTCATTAAATTCTGGTTAATGCTTTGATGTTGTAAGCGAATTTGCTCGTTAACAACTCTTTGCTTTAATTCATTTAATTGGGTGATAATTTCTTGACTAACGCCTTGGGGGTGTAGGTTTTTCTGGGTGATTAATTCCACCAGATTACGCCCTTTACTGCGTTCGATATATTCTAATGCCTTCTCAGGCTGATTGAGATTAAGATGCGCCTGTACAATGCGATGGAAAACACCAATGGCATTGGATAAAACCTCTTGACGACTTTGGGGGTTAAGGGCTTCTAAGCGGGCATTTTCGACGGCTTCAATGGCTGTATGATAGGCTTCTGTTGCTTGTTGCCATTGTTTTTGATCGTAATGTAAATTCGCTAAATTACGGGCAGTTTGTAAACAATTAAGGGGATAAGATTCTTTTGTACGGATTTTTAATGCGTTGTGATAAGATGCGATCGCTTTTTCTAAATTCTCTGCTTTATCCCCTCTGATTCTGTCACGGTAAGCAAGAGCGAGATTATTTTGTGCTGTTGCCCATTGTTGGGGAAAATCATCAAAAGTATAAACTTTCAAAGCTTCTTGGTAGTAGGAGATCGCTTTTTCTAAATTCTCTGCTTTATCCTCTCTCATTCTGTCTGAGTAAGCATTGGCGAGATTATTTTGCGTCTCTGCCCAATCTTGAGGAAATTCTTTAAAAGTCCTCACTTTCAATGCTTCGGAGTAATGAAAGATAGCTTGTTCTAAATTCTCTGCTTTATCCCCTCTCATTCTGTTAGAGTAAGCACTGGCACTGTTAGAGTAAGCAATGGCGAGACCATTTTGCGTCGCTGCCCATTCTTGGGGAAATGCATTAAAAGTCCTCACTTTCAATGCTTCTTGGCAACAAACGATCGCCTTTTTCTGATTCTCTGCTTTATCCCCTCTGATTCTGTTACAGTAAGCATTGGCGAGATGATCCTGTGTACCTGCCCATTGTTGAGGAAATGCTTCAAAAGTATAAACTTTCAATGCTTCAGAGTAATGAAAGATAGCTTGTTCTAAATTCTCTGCTTTATCCCCTCTGATTCTGTTACAGTAAGCAGCAGCAAGATTATTCTGTGTCATTGCCCAATCTTGGGGAAATGCGTCAAAAGTCCTCACCTTCAATGCTTCTGTGTAAAATATGATCGCTTGTTCTAAATTATTAGCTTTATCTCCTTTGATTCTTTCTAAATAAACGTTCCCTAGATTATGTTGTGTATTCGCCCATTGTCGAGGAAAAGCATCAAAAGTTCTTACCTTTAATGCTTCGTGATGAGCAATAATTGCTTTTTCAAGATTTTCCGATCTATTACCTTGAATTCTATCAAAATAAGTAACAGCTAGGTTGTTTTGAGTCATTGCCCAATTATAAGGAAATTTGTCTTGGGTGTAAACTTTTAAAGCAGATTTAAAACAGTCAATTGCTGTTTCGAGATTTTTTGCTTTATTCCCTTTGATTCTTTTACAGTAAGCATTCCCTAGATTATTCTGTGTGGTTGCCCATTCTTGGGGAAATGCGTCAAAAGTATAAACTTTCAAGGCTTCCGTGTAAGCTGCGATCGCCCTTTCTAAATTCTCAGCTTTCTCCCCTCTAATTCTGTCAAAGTAAGCAATACCGAGAATATTGTTTGTTTCTGCCCATTGCTGAGGAAAGTTTTTAAAAGTGAAGATATTTAAAGCAATTTCACAACCACAAATCGCAATTTCTTGATTAATATCAATGTTACCGAGGGGGAATTGTTGAATTAAATCACTGAAAAAGAAGATACCAGCAGCAATATAACAAGCTTCTTTTAGGCTAACTTGTATTAATGTTGCTCTTGCCCAACTATCGAAAATTTGTATCAGATTATCATCTAATTTATCAAGATTTTGCGCCCAGAAAGGATAAATCACTTGAGGGTTGCGATTTTCATGAATTTTTTGTAACGTCTCCCTTAAGAAATTAAGATAGTCTTGAGGGGTATTAGCTGTTGTTGTGGTTTGATCATCATATATTCCTTGGATTTCCGCACTTTCAACAGGAGGAGTTTCGTCTGTTCCCTCTGGCACAAATCTCCAATCATAACCCTCTTCCTGACAAAAAGAGATAATTGTTTCAGTTTCCATCGTTTCAACGCTTGGTACAGGAAAATTCTGTTTTCTTAATTGTTGTGCAAAATTAGTTGCATCTGCTGAAGCTTCAAACAGTAATATTGTTTCTTTCTCTTGATGACTGATTGTATGAATTCCCTCATTATCTGTTCTTGCATTGTAGAGAAGAACATAAACAGTTTGAGGTAACTGATTAGAGGATTGCTGCTGAAAATACCGACTCAAAGAGACAGCTAAATTTTGCGGATTAACCCGTAAATTTTGTAAAATTCTCGCTGTACTTTCCCCTTGTTGAAAAATCCCAATCAGTAAATGCTCTGTATCAATAGATTCACTCCCTAATTTATCAGCAAATGATAATGCACTGTTTAAAACGAGTTTTGCCGACTCTGTAAAAGGAATATCTACAGGATTCATTTCTGGACTAATTACTGAACCCTTTCCTAGAATTTTTTCAACTTCAATCCGAGCATTTTTTAGCGTTATTCCCTGCTGTCTTAAAACTTGCGACGCAATTCCTGTCGCTTCACCGATTAACCCTAAAAATATAAACTCCGCTCCTACAAAATTATGCCCCAAGCGATGCGCTTCCTCCTGCGCTAATATAATTACCTTAATCGCTTTCTCTGTAAACCGTTCAAACATAATTTAGACTCCTTATCACTTCTAAACCACGAAACTTATCAGAACTACAACACCTTGATTCGCCATTCCGTAAAAAATTGGACATAATTGAATGAGGACGATGATAATTGATTAATGAGGTTTAGGTATGTTTGGGTGCGTTGTTCATTCATAGCGTGGCAGATGGGGAATTGATGGGTAGGGGCGAAGCATTCGGATAGAAAATCTAGGGTTTCAGCGATAGATTATGCACGAATGCTTCGCCCGTACAGGGATTTAATGGGGAGATTATCATAATTGTATCACAGGGATAATAGGCGAAGGTTATTAGTTTATTGCCCGGGGTAGGGGCGAAGCATTCGGATAAGAAATTTATGGTTTCAGCGATATGTTATTGCCCGAATGCTTCGCCCCTACAGGTTATTCGTCCCCGCAGGTTATTTGTCCCCACAGGTTATTTGCCCCTACATTGGTTTGAATTTATTCAGATTGTTCTCGTCTTGTTCCCAATTTCGCGGATTATCAAGAATGTATTGCCGGATTTTTTGATAAGAATTTTCATTGCGAATGATATGTTCATAATAATTGCGCTGCCAAATTTTCAGGCGATCGCCACATAAACGATTAATTTTACGAGTAGAAATTGATTTAAAATTCTGCACAATAGCCCCCAAAGATTCCGGCATTGTACCGTGAGTATATTGAGAATCGTATTCGGTCTTTTCCAGATCATAATTTTGTATTACTATAATTCCATGAATATGATTGGGCATGACAATAAAAGCATCTAGTTCAATAAATTTAAAATTTAGAGGTAGTCTATACCATACCGCTTCAATAGTATCACCAAGTAAATTCTGCTCCATATTTCCTTCAACAATTTCACCAAATAAATACTGCTTTTGATAAGAACAAATTGTTATATAATAAGCTCCATTAAGTCTATAATCATAGCCTTTTAAGCGAATAGATTGTCGATGTTTTTTGGGTTCATTCATAGCGTGGCGGATGGTGGCGGTTAATTCAGTTATAAGCGATTCATCGGCAATCATCAAGAGTTGGGGATTGGTGGTAAGATTGTCAGAAAAGCGATCGCACTGTATAATCTTGATTGATAGATAAGCTAATTCTACTCACTTGAACTAAATCATCATGAATCAAAAACCGTACCAAGTAGAAGCATTTTGGGATCGAGAGGCGCAAGTTTGGGTAGCAGAGAGTGAAGATATTCCGGGATTAGTCACCGAAGCTGATACCATCGAAGCTTTAACAGCTAAATTACGACAGATGATTCCAGAATTATTACAACTCAATCATCTAATTACTCTTGAACCTCAAGCACCGATAACTTTTGAACTAATTAGTCATCGTCAAGAATCAATTGAGTGCGCTGTTTAGATGGCTACTTCTTTAACACCTGCATTAAAAAACTGCTCTCAGCAGCTGGATGTTATTTTGAACGTCAAGGTAAAGGAGATCATGAAATTTGGTATAGTCCTCTGACAGAAAGAAGATTTGTAGTTGATAATACTATTAAATCACGCCATACTGCTAATGTAGTTTTGAAACAAGCCGGATTATCTAAAGCCTTTTGAACGCTGTAGAATCTTCATCCATTAATTAAACTACATAGGATTCTATGCTTTTATCACCATTCTAGCATGGCCTAAACATTGGTCGGGGTAGGGGCGAAGCATTCGGATAAAAAATCTAGGATTTCAGCGATAAGTTATTGCCCAAATGCTTCACCCCTACAGTGATTTTCTGCAATTTGAGGAATCACTGTTGCACAAGGCAGTTCAAAATTCATTGTCTTAATTATGATTGAGGAAAAGGGAGAATAATATAGCGAATCACTGTTCCTAGTAAAGCTGTTCCCAAGATGCCGATTAACGTCCAAATCTGGGCTTTCTGAGAGCCTTTTAATTCTTTTGTATCTTCTTTTACCCCTTCAATATCTTTTTCTAAACTATCGACTTTTTCATCTAATCTTGCCTGTACTATTTTAATATCCATAACATCTTTTTGCAGATTATCCAACTTCTGATTAATTGAACCTAAAATTTCTTTGAGATCCTGTTCAATAGTAACTGACATCTAATGATTCTCCTAATAATGATAGTTATCAGCATTGTTATCTATCTTATCTTAAGTGTTTGCCCAACCGAAGCGCCTCATTTTCCCTTGCTGCCTTCCCTCATTGTTGCCCTCCCCCTCCCATTATCTCCACTAATTTATGAGCCGATAATTCCTGATTAAGCCAATCCTTTCTCAGCCAACCATTGAGGATTATATAAACGAGATTGATAACGGGACCCACCATCACAAAGAACAGTAACGATGGTGTGGCCTGGTCCCATTTGTTTAGCTAAAGCTACCGCAGCACCGACATTAATACCCACAGAACCCCCCATAAATAAACCATCTTTTTGTAATAGTTGATAAACAACTTTAATGGCAGTGGGATCATCAATTTGAATGGCATCATCTATGGGTGCGCCTTCCATATTAGCGGTAATACGACTATTACCAATTCCTTCAGTAATTGAACTACCTTCCAGGGTAATTGTCCCGGTTTTCACATAACTATATAAACCGCTACCCATCGGATCCGCCACCACACAATGCACCTGCGGATTTTGGTCTTTTAAAAACATCGCCACCCCCGCGTAGGTTCCCCCGGTTCCCGTGGCAGCCACCCAAGCATCAATTTTACCGTCGGTTTGTTCCCAGATTTCCCGGCCAGTGGTTTCGTAGTGAGCGCGACGATTAGCCAGATTATCGAATTGATTAGCCCAGATAGCATTTTCCATCTCACTGGCCAATCTCCCCGATAATTTAACGTAATTATTGGCATCTCGGTAGGGAACGGCGGGAACAGCACGCACTTCTGCACCCAATGTTCTCAATAGGTCGATTTTCTCTTGGGATTGGGTATCGGGAATGATAATCAGGCATTTATAACCTTTAGCATTGCAGATATGGGCCAAACCGATGCCAGTATTGCCGGCGGTTCCTTCGACAACGGTTCCCCCCGGTTGGAGAGTACCGGCTTTTTCCGCTTCTTGAATAATATATAAAGCGGCCCGATCCTTGACCGAACCACCGGGGTTAAGAAATTCGGCCTTACCGAGAATCTCGCAGCCGGTTTCCTCGCTAAAACTATTGAGACGAATTAGGGGAGTATTACCCACCGCATCGACGAAACCATGTTTAATATCCATAATCTGTTATTTTTCGTGCTGTTCGTAGGCTGAGACGATTTTTTGTACTAAGGGATGACGCACCACATCGGCCCGGGATAGGTAACAAAAAGCGATCCCTTCTACTGATTTTAGGATTTTTTGAGCGGCAATTAACCCCGATTCTTGTTGTTGCGGTAAATCGGTTTTGGTGACATCTCCGGTTACTACCATGCGCGAACCGAATCCCAAGGGAGTTAAGACCATTAATGCGATCGCACTTTTTCCACTGGGGAATTGAATCGTTGGTCAATTTCTACCACTTTAGCTGATACAGTCCTGCTGGCGAGCGAGTGGAAGGAACCACAGAGACACAGAGGACACAAAGATCGATCAGTCCTATGTAAGTTAAGCTGATCACACAAAGAATAGGAGAGCCATGAGCAGCTGTTGATGTAAGCTAAGACGCATTTAAACCGCTTATTCTTAGATTAGTTGAACTTCCCCCAATCCCTTTACTATTGCCTCTTGTCTCGTCTCAACAAGCAATTTATCCTAAATCCGTTGAGTAACCCACAGAAAAAGGGTTTCTCGGAGAAACCCTTTTTCTACTCATGATAATTCTCTCAATCCTTTTATAGTACACATATAGTACATTTGCTCAAAAAAATCGAAAAAGGGTAAAAAGGGAAAAAAGAGAAAAAGGGTTACAAAGTCCTCCCAGCACCGCACACCACCCGAAAACCGTCGTTGTGGCTGTTGTTGACGCGGCGGTAGTAGATGACGCGGTAAGCAGAACGGCAGTTATTCGGATTGCCGTACCAAGAACCGCCCCGCAGAGCTTTATCTGCCTGATTTTGCTGTTTTTTGCTCTTTTTTATCTCCTCATAGTTTTCGCGCCAATCATCTTGACACCACTCCCAGACATTTCCGTGCATATCATATAAACCAAAGTCGTTGGCGTAGAATTGCCCAACAGGGGTGGTTTTTCCGAGATTGTTATCATAGTTGGCTAAATCTGGGGTAAGAATTTCCCCAAAGTGATAGGGGGGGTAGGTTTCTCCTTTGTCGAGATTTAAGGGTTTGGTTTGCGCTCGACAAGCGTACTCCCACTCAGCTTCCGTTGGTAGCCTATATTTTCTTTTACTTAATTTAGATAGCCTTTGGCAAAATTCTACGGCATCTAACCAAGATACCCTTTCAACGGGGTTTGTGCTGCCTTTAAAATGCGATGGCTCTGGTTTTAAATCTTGCTCTACTTTTAAATCTTCTCTTTGGGCAATATATAACCATTGAGCTTGGGTAATAGGATAAATACCCATCAAGAAGTTTTTCAGGGTGACGTTGTGTTGCGGCTTTTCACTTGTATTACCACTTTCTTGTTCTGAAGAACCCATTGTAAAGGTTCCCGATGGTATTTTGACTAATTCTATTTCTAGGTCATCGGTGAGTTTTTCTCTATAGATTAAAAGACGTTTTTGGGTCTTTTGGATGATTATTGTAGGCATAAGTAGGGTTTGCTGAATAAATATGAAATATAGACGAGGTAAGGGTTTTAGTGTCCTGTATCGGCCCGCGTCCTGTAGGGGCGAAGCATTCGGGCATAACCTATCGGTGAAACCGTAGATTTTCTATCCGAATGCTTCGCCCGTACTTTTTCAGCAAGCTCTAAGTAAGTGATTATAATTAAATGAAAAATTGATTGTAGGGTTGATTCATGAATCAACCCTACCTTGATAAGGGGGGTTTGATCCCCCCTGCCCCCCTTGATAAGGGGGGTTTGATCCCCCCTGCCCCCCTTGATAAGGGGGGTTTGATCCCCCCTGCCCCCCTTGATAAGGGGCTTGATAATGGGGGTTTTGATCCCCCCTGCCCCCCTTGATAAGGGGGGTTTGATCCCCCCTGCCCCCCTTGATAAAGGGGGTTTGATCCCCCCTGCCCCTAGGTTTGATTGTAGGGTTGATTCATGAATCAACCCTACCTTGATAAGGGGAAAACCTAAAACCCGTCTTCAATTTAATTATAACCAGCTACTGATCAGCCAACCTCATATAGTACATTTGTTTAAAAAAATCGAAAAGGAGAAAAAGGGTAAAAAGGAAAAAAAGAGAAAAAGGGTTACAAAGTCCTCCCAGCACCGCACACCACCCGAAAACCGAAGGACTTGATGAAGTAGTCGCGGCGGACGTCGTCGTAGCGGTAAGCAGAACGGCAGTTATCTGGATGGTTGTACCAAGAACCGCCCCGCAGAGCTTTATTTGCCTGATTTTGCTGTTTTTTGCTCTTTTCTAGCCGAGGACTACCATCATTAGGTGCGCCTTGATAATTTTCCCGGAAGTCATCCTGACACCACTCCCAGACATTGCCGTGCATATCATACAAACCAAAACCATTGGGGGGAAATTGCCCAACGGGGGTGGTTCTCGCACGATATTCTCCTGCTGGTTCCCTAGCAAAGCGTTGCGTACCATTGTAGTTAGCTAAATTTGAGGTGAGGGTTGCTCCGAAGTGGAAGGGAGTGGTGGTTCCAGCACGACAAGCATACTCCCATTCCGCCTCACTGGGCAGCCGATACTGTTTCTTGGTCATTTTAGAGAGCCTTTGGCAAAATTCTACAGCATCTAACCAAGATACATATTCAACGGGGTTTGTGCGGCCTCCAAAATATGATGGCTCTGGGTTTAAATCTCGCTCTACTTTTAAATCTTCCCTTTGGGCAATATATAACCATTGAGCTTGGGTAATCGGAGTTTGACTTAGGTAAAAAGGGGCGATTTTTACTAAATGTCTGGGGGATTCTCGTTTGAACCAATCCCCATTGTATTTTTCCCCTAGCTGCGCTATTTCCTCCGCTTCGGTTCCCATCCAAAACTCCCCCGAAGGAATATAGAGCATTTTTAAGCTGGGGGGATTTTCTTCAAAGTAGAAGGCTCTCACGGGTTCTTTGGCGGTAATTTGTCCCGTCTCATCCACAAAAACGGTTTCAGACTTAAACAGGGTTAGGTTAAATTTCTCGGTGATGATTTCTTCTTCTGTGTTATCCAAGACTTCCCTAAACTGGACTGGCATTGTCTCGGCGGTTATTTCTTCGCTTGCCAAAAATTTAAGCTGCTCAGGGGTTAAACGAAGACGCTGATACAGTTCCCCATCTTCTACGCTGAAATCCTTAAGTCTATGCTTGAGCAGTTGAAACAATATTTCCTCTCCTCCCGTAAGCTCTTTTACCTTAGCTATGGTTACGGTTTTATATTTCCTCAGCCACTTTTCCTCAACCGGTAGGGGTGGAGGTGAGTCAACCATAGATTGCAGCTTTTGGCTAATTTCTTGGTACTTTGCTTCCCCTAGCTTTTGGAAAACCTTAGCAGACACCTTGGCAAAGGCGCGAACTAGATTAGCTGCTTCTTTGCCGAGGAGAACTTGGGGATTGGTAAGAATAAGACCAAAAAAGGTGGTGGTACTCAGGTTAAGTTTTTGGGCGATGTATTCCGAGAGGACAAAAATTACTTCTAAGGCGCGGCTATTCCCTAGTTCAGTGAGCAGAAGCTCTCTCACCTCATCATCAAATTCAAAATCTAGGCTGTTGGGGGGAGTATGAAAGTTAAATTTACCTCCTTTGTCCCACTTCACTGGTTCCCCTCCTAGATAGACTTTAAGAAAACCGCTAAGAATGACTTCTGCTATGTTTAGGGGGTTAGAGGCGCTTAAAAGTTTGCTTTGAATAAGACGGATGATGGGAAGATTTACCGGGGCTGCGGCTAATTTTTTCAGTAATTCCCAAGCTAGAGGTGAGGCGGTACTAGCGAATAGTTCTAGAGCTTGCTTCCCAGACATCTCCGGAGAAATAGTTGCGGGTATTTCTCTGTTTTGGGGGGATTTTTCTAGTAGTACCCCCGCACAGGTGGCGTTGCTGTCACCACTGACAACGAGCGCCCAAGCTTTTAAGGATGAAGGGGTTAGGGAGATGGTGGGTAGGGGAAAGTAGGTTTTTTGGATTGTTTCTCTGAGAATATGTTGATTTTCCTCTTCCTTCTCAATTTGTAGCAGCAGGGGGATAGAGGTAAATCTCCAGTTTTGTGAAGGTTTTCGGGGGGTTTGGTTGACTAGGGAGACGAACCAACCTCGACTAAGGGCGGTTCTTTCCCACATTGCTTCCGGGAAGGGAGAAAGCAGGGTGACGATTTGGTGTTTTCCCCAGTCCTGAAGAGCTTGGTTATAGCGTCCTTGATACCAGTCTGGGGAAGTACAATCACTGTAGAAGAGGATAAGTCTTTCGCCGCGAGGATGGATGAGATCTTTTGGGTGAATTGAGCAAGTATCGTTAGAGTAGGTACGGATGGCTAAATTTTGCCTGTCTTCGTCCCATCCTATGCGGTAAAGTTTGACATCCCGAAAGGCCCCGATTTGTTCTAGCCAATCGCGGATTTCCCCGGCCATTTCTTTCCAAAAGACCATGGAGGCCCATTCTTCAATCAGTAAAACTACCTCTAGGGAACGGACTTTTTTGGCTTGGTAAACGGGTATTAGAGCTAAACCGCCATCTTTCTTGCCGATGCTATACTCGGCCGATTTCTGTACGGTGCTGTTTAGGTTTATTTGTCTTTGGGTGGCTGAGTCTATCTTTTGGATGAGGGGACGCACTGCCCGCCCTAATTTTAGGGTTTCTCGCCAGAATTTGGCATCGGGGATGCTAATGGGTAGGGTATCTGCGCCTATCTTCTCAGGCTGTTTTTGTGCTTCTGTCTCGCGTATTAAGCGAACTTCATCCGATGGGGCTGCTGGCTCTTGGGTTTCGTTTTTACTCTCCTGGGGGGGGTTTTTAGCGGTCGGGGTTTCTTCCTTTTCTTCCCTAGGCTCTGTAGGGGTTTGGGGTTTTCCTTCCTCTTCTTGGGTGAGAACATACCACCATAAACTATCAGCTATCTGGTAACTGTCTAGGTCCCATCCCCTGCCCTTGACAAAGGTGATAAATTTATCAATCAGTTCTGGTGTGGGAAGGGTTTGGGTCATGTATTGCCTGTGTCGGTGAGATAGGTAAATAGTAGGTCGATAAGGGACTTTAATTCTGCACCCGTGGGTTTATCTTGGCCCATGCTCATAAAGACGGCGTTTAAAAGCTGGTCCGTTGCTAGTTGCCCTTTTTCTCGTTTTTTAACATATTCTGCGATCGCTGCTTCTATTTTTCTACTTTCTGGACTGGCCTCTTTATAATCAAAATGGCTTTTTACTATCTTTTTTAGTTCCTCTGGGGTGGGGTCGGGAATTTCTAAGAGCAGACATCTACGTTTAAAGGGTAGGGGAAAATCCCTCTCGCCGTTGCTCGTCATAATCACTATGGGGAACTGTTGGCAGCTTACCTTACCTTGGGGGATGGATTCCCATTCACCGTCATGGGTTTGTACTGGTATTGGTTGGTTTTCGGTATCTTTAGCGAGTCGGGAAAGTTCGGTGATTTCAAATTTTCCCTCTTCAAAAAGGTTTAAGAGGTCGTTGGGTAAGTCGATGTCACTTTTATCTATCTCATCGATAAGCAGTACCCGGGGATAATTTCTCGGACAGAGGGCTGTCCCCAAGGGACCCAAGCGGATATACTGCCCTATGTCTTTTTTTTCTTCTAATTGGTAATCTTGCAAACGTGCGATCGCGTCGTAGTAGTATAATCCCTCTTGTAGGGTGGTGCGGGTATTAATTGGCCAGACTAATACTTCTCCTAAGTCTAATTCGTAGGCGATTGCGTAGGCTAGGGAGGTTTTCCCTGTACCCGGTTTCCCTGTGACTAAAATAGGCCGGCGTAGGTGAATGGCTGCGTTTACGGTTTCGATGGTTTTATCGTTAACTATGAGTTGTTTTCCCCGCTCCTCGGATTTGTTGGTGGCGAAGCTTCGCCAAGGTGGGATTTCTGGCCAAGTAATCTTATCCCTTGAGCCTTTTTCATGATTGCCTTGAAAGATTTTCCATGAACTCATAGTTAGTTAACCTAGGTGCTGAGATGTTAAGTAGTGGAAGGGGGGCATCCGATTAGGGTCTTCTAAAAAGCATAATAGATGATGTCCTAGATGTTCGGGTTCATCTTCTAAATTATCTGGTGATTTTCGCCTCACCTCTTGAACTCTTGTGGACAATTGATTAATTTGAATACCCTGTAAGAGTGTATTAATTTCTGTTCTGTGAATTGCTTCCTGAGCATGACAGCGCGACCCAACGACTAAAGGTATGCCATATTTTAAGCTTCTTTTAAATAATTGCTCTAAATCCTCTTGAGTTGAAGCGCAAAGATTGCTCCATAGAGTTGTTTCTTGGCACAAATAGGACTCGCTGTTATTAACTGTTTGTGTATCTATAGAATTTGTTGTTAATCTCTCCCATCTACTTTTCCAATTTTGATAAGCTGGCATTTTACTATACATTTTTTCCAATCTCATAAGAGAACGAACATTAACAAAATATACTCTCTTAAGTTGAGTTAGGCTATCAAAGTAATTGTATTCCCAAGATTCAAAGTTAGTATATAGTAGCTTACCATCGGTGAAAAATTCAATATTTAAGTTTGCACCTCCTCTCTCATGACAATCTTCAATAATTTTTGTTAAAATGTTCGTTATATCTTTTTGAGTATAAACATCTTTGCTAACGCTACTATCTACAGGAAGAGGTATATAATTATTTCCTTGACTTTGAGATGTATTTAACTGTAGAAAACACGCAGCAAATTTATATTCAGGGGAAGTATTTGCTTGACTTTTACTCTCCTCTATTTTGATAATTAGATAGTTGTTAATATTTTCTCGATTGTCAGGTTCCGGATTAATTGCTGGTATCTCTGCTATCCAAGCATTGTAATCTGTGTCAGTAATATTTAATAGTTTCTTTAACTCCTGTATTGTTTGTTCAATGTATGAGCGATTGTAGCTATTAATTCTGCTATCTTGAGTAAGTCTAAAAAGTATTCTTAATAAATCTTTATCATCTTGAATATTTATGATTTTATCGATGATTTCTTCAAAATTAGCATTGTCATTATCTGGCAAGTACGACTTTATGATCAGATTCAGTTCTGCTTGTTGTTGTCCAGACAATTTATTTTTAAGCTCTGTAAATATATTAATTTTTGTCTTATTTTCTTTAAGTTTATCCTGTAAAAAAGTCCCATTGTCACTTATTTTTCTATTATACTCTTCAACCAATGAGATGACATTGTCCTTGTTAACTTTTTTTATATCTCTTTCTAATCCTTTCTTAAATGCCTGGGCGAGTAATGGAAAAAAAGTTTGAGATGCGTGCGTTTTCAGCGTCGCCTCGGAGTAGTCGTACTTTCTTGCTATGTGTTCATAAGTCCAACCCTGTGCGAACCCTTCGATTAAACATTTTTGAATAGATGTAATACCATTAGGCTCTATCAATTGAATCACTTTTTCCACACAGCTTAAAAACAGTTCTTTGCCTAAAGAACTTGGAATTTCTGGCTTAGGTTTTCTATCTCCCATTTGTACTTGTGGTTCTCCTTTTAAGAATACAATTCACAAAATGCTACTTTTAGCTACTTAATGATACTTTGGCAAATTGACTACTAAATGCTACAAAAACTACCTCGACAATTAAAAAGGCTAGAAATAAGCTAAAAGTGTAGTCTAATTCAGAGCTTATGTACATCTCAAACTACCAGATTAAATCACTAACCCAGAGGCTAAAAAATCTCTTGGGGTATGTACCCAAAGAAGCTTGGGTAATTAATCTCGCCATCGAGATAGAAATCTCTCCAAAGCCGTTTTTTAGTGATGGGCAATTAGTCCAGCACTACCGAGAAATCGAACAGCTGCTCAGCTAATAAAACCGCCTGAATTTGGTTATTTAACCATTTTCAGGACAGTACAACTTATTTTCTACTGTCATGATACTGAAAAAACCCACCCCAACACAAGCATCGGCTTTAAGGGATAATCCACGCCTAGGGATGCTCCAACTCAGCGATAATCGTCTCGTACAAGCTTTCTTTGACTGGCTAACAGGCTACTACCTTGCTCCCCCTCTCTGGAAAAGCACACCCTCCTTAGAATTACTCTATGGCATACTCCAGTATATAGGAGGATTAGCGATCGCTCTTAGCCACTGGCAATTAATACCCCTAGGATGGGTGCTATCCGTAGCTGGAGCGGCTCAATTGCAAGAAATAGCCCACTTTTGCGCCCATAATGCTTTTTTCCCTCAATATCCCACTTATAACCATCTTTTAGGTTGTTTACTTACCTTAATTACTGGGAAAAAGCCCTTTCCATTGTTCAAAAAAGATCACCTATTAATTCACCACCCGCCGAAAAACCTAGCTACCATGAATGACAAAGGGAATACCCCCTACCTAGTAGAAGATTTAGGTTTTGAATTTGCCCAAGAAGAGGCCTTCTATTGGCAAAATTTGGGCAAGTTATTACTCTCTCCCAAGTTTTACGGAGAAACCTTCCTTGCTCGCCTGACTAATCTCCTTAAAGCTCCCATTAACTACCAAATAGCTACCCTGATTGTGCTTTTCTTGGCCTCTGTTTGTGCGGGTTTAACCCATTCTTGTTTAATCTGCTTACTCTGGGCGGTATTTACCCAACTCGGAACCTATGCAGCCGCACTCTTGCAACAGCTACCGGAGCATAATTGGGCCTATGAAGCCGATGATAATGAGGGAGCTAAATCTCAGGTAATTGGTAAATCTTTTGCCCTATATCTGGGTGCTTATCCTCCGCGCTCAGACCACTGGTTAGAGTGGTTAAAATGGTACATAGAATTAGTAGGAGCAGTCTTTATTCGGCTGACCATCCTTCCAGTTAGCCTAGGGGCGCACTGTGTTCACCATGCTACAACAAACGATAACAACTGGGCTAATCAACTATACACCCTAAGAGCTTTTCAGACTGGCTCGGTGAAAGGATGGCAGCGTTATCGATTCCTTGAGGTTTGGGGATACCGAAACTCCTTAAACTACGTCTTTGTCGGTTTTAGTTTAAGGGGAAAAAGCTAAATTAAACTCGGTGTGCAACTATATTTTTAGTCTTGATTTACAACAAGGCTTTCAGAAATCAGCAGAGATAAAGTATCCTCTGGAACCCTGATTCTGTCGTTTTTAGTTGCACATCGCGTTAAATTAACCTAATTCTATACTCTCTCGCAAGAGTACAAGAGCGACTATCTCAACAATCTGTTATTGGCTCTCCCAGGTTTGGTGGGTAAAATGTATTCTAAGATACATTACTCCTAGCGAGGGAGTGGAGCGAACCACAAAGACACAAAGGACACAAAGATCGATCCTGTGTAAGTTAAACTTATCACACAGAACCTAGAAGAGCCTGTTATTTTTCGTGCTGTTCGTAAGCTGAGACAATTTTTTGTACTAGGGGATGACGCACCACATCGGCCCGGGATAGGTAACAAAAAGCGATCCCTTCTACTGATTTGAGGATTTTTTGAGCGGCAATTAACCCCGATTCTTGCTGTTGCGGTAAATCGGTTTGGGTGACATCTCCAGTTACTACCATGCGCGAACCGAATCCCAAGCGAGTTAAGACCATTTTTAACTGTGCTGGGGTGGTATTTTGGGCCTCATCAACGATAACAAAAGCATTAGCTAGGGTTCGTCCCCGCATATAAGCTAAGGGAGCGATTTCGATTTTACCCCGTTCCATCAGGTCGGGAATTTTGGATGCTTCGATAAATTCGTATAAAGCATCGTAGAGGGGACGCAAAAAAGGATCGACTTTTTGCTGTAAATCCCCCGGGAGAAAGCCTAATTTTTCCCCCGCTTCCACGGCCGGCCGGGTGAGGATAATCCGTTCTACTTTATCTTCTAATAAAGCTTGTACGGCTAAAACGGCGGCTAAAAAGGTTTTCCCCGTGCCAGCAGGTCCAATACAAAAGGTGATATCGTGACTTTGAATCGCTTGGATATATTGACGCTGACGGAAGGTTTTTGCCCGAATTAGCTCCCCGCGACGGGTACGGGCGAGAATATCCTGCTGTAGTTCTTTATACTCGCTAGAACGCCCCGTATCGAGGGCATGGATAGCGGTCATAATATCGGCTTCGGCGATTAACTTGGCCTCTTGCCATAAAATACTTAAGGAGCGCACAATCGCTGTGGCACGCTCCACCGGGGTTGGTTGTCCCCCAATCCGCAATTCCATGCCTCTGAGGACTAAATTCGCCCCAGTTTGCCTGGCTATCAATTTGAGGTTAGCTTCTTGATGACCCGCTAAAGCGATCGCACTTTCTGAACTGGGGAATTGAATCGTTTGCCAAGTTTCCGTCATGCTCGGGGCTAAATTATCCTTTGGCTGTTTCTACCACTTTAGCAAAAGCGACGGGATCGAGGACAGCTAATTGGGCCAACATTTTCCGATTCAGGAGGATATTAGCTTTCTTTAATTGTCCGGTTAGTTGGCTGTAACTGATGCCCTGTTGACGAGCAGCGGCGTTAATGCGGGTAATCCAAAGACGACGAAAATCGCGTTTACGTTTGCGACGGTCTCTATAGGCATTCCGCAAGGCCTTCATTACCTGTTGGTTAGCGGTACGGAATAAGCGCGAGTGGGAACCGCGAAAACCTTTGGCTAATTTGAGAACTTTTTTGCGTCGCTTGCGGGCGACATTCCCCCGTTTTACTCTAGACATGATAATCCTTTAGACGATTTTTCTGGAAAATTTACAAATAGGGCAACATTAAGCGCACTTCCTTCTCGTCGCGCTCGTGTACCAGGGTAATCTGGGACAAACGACGGCGCTTGCGTTCGGCACTCTTATGATCGAGTAGATGATTTTTGAAGGCTTTGCGACGTTTGATTTTTTTGCCGCTTCCCGTGGCCTCAAATCGTTTGGCCGCCGCCTTTCGCGTTTTTAGCTTGGGCATAAACTCCCTTTTATTAAATCGACACAATCACTAATACTATCACAAATAGAGGACTTTGGGCAAGAAGTGGACCCAAGATTCCTGCTCTTATCCCGACTTTGGCCAGGTCTGTGCTTGGGAATTAAATCAATCGGGAATTTTCCCCTTCCTTTCGATCGAATCGCTAAGATCCAGATAATGTCTCGCGTTAACACGCATCTGGAGAAGTTATGGCTAAAACCCTACTAGAACAATTACGCCAATTTACAGTGGTTGTTGCCGATACCGGCGATATCCAAGCGATCGAAGCTTTTACCCCCCAAGATACCACCACTAACCCCTCCCTGATTACGGCTGCGGCCCAAATGCCCCAATATCAGCCGATTGTCGATCAAACCCTGCAAGCGGCCAGAAAAGAATTAGGGGAGCAGGCCACCCCGGAAGATGTGGCCAAATTAGCTTTTGATCGTCTAGCGATCGGTTTTGGTCTGCAAATCCTGCAAATCGTCCCCGGCCGCGTCTCCACCGAAGTGGATGCTCGTCTTTCCTACGATACCCAAGCTACCATCGACAAGGCCCGTTATCTCATTTCCCAGTATGAACAAGCGGGTATCTCTAGAGAAAGAGTCTTAATTAAAATTGCTTCGACTTGGGAAGGGATTAAAGCGGCAGAAGTCCTCGAAAAAGAAGGAATTCACTGTAATTTAACCCTATTATTCGGTTTTCATCAGGCGATCGCCTGTGCGGAAGCGGGAGTCACCTTAATTTCTCCCTTTGTCGGTCGCATTCTCGATTGGTATAAAAAAGAAACTGGTAAAGACTACGTTGGTGCTGAAGATCCCGGAGTCCAATCCGTTACCCAGATCTATAACTACTATAAAAAGTTTGGCTATAAAACCGAAGTTATGGGGGCAAGTTTCCGCAATATCGGCGAAATTTGCGAGTTAGCTGGTTGTGATCTTTTAACCATTTCCCCGAAACTTCTCGAACAATTGCAAGAGACAGAAGCCGATTTACCCCGTAAGCTCGATCCAGACCAGGCCGCAACCCTTGATATTGTCAAAATTGCCATGGATCAAGCGACTTTTGAGAAAATGCACGCCGAAGATGCCATGGCTTCCGAAAAACTAACGGAAGGTATTCAAGGTTTTACCAAAGCTTTAGAATTATTAGAACAATTGCTGATTCAACGTTTAACCCAGTTGTAAGGTCAGTCAACCCTAGAACACGCCGCCGAAGATATTTTCCCAGTCTATGATCATGATGGGGATGGTTTCATCATCCGGGAAGAATGGGCGGGAACCGATGCGGTATTCGATGCGATCGATATTAACCATGATGGCAGAATTTCTCCCGATGAGATCGCTGTCGGTTTGGGTGCGGCCTTTCGTTTAGTGGAAGCATAGAATTAGTCGTGAGTTGAAGGAACCGGCATCATTCCCCACCCGCACTCACCCCCACCAGTGGGGAAAGTGCCGGAAGTGGGGAGCTTTTTACTGTTCACTGGTAACTGATCACTGATCACTGATTAAGCTGTCTCTTGGGCAGCGGCTAATTCTGCCAGTTTTCCCTGTTGATCCTTGGCGATACAGGATTGGATCACCTCTTCGATGGCGCCGTCTAAAATGCGATCGAGGGAAAAATTCTGATTTAAGCGATGATCGGTGAGACGATTATCCTTATAGTTATAGGTGCGAATTTTTTCCGAACGGGAACCGGTTCCCACCTGAGAGCGTCGCATGGAACTGACCGCTTCCTGTTGTTCCTGTAATTTCATATCGTACAGTTTCGCCCGGAGAATCTGCATAGCTCGTTCCCGGTTTTGCAATTGCGATCGCTCTTCGGTGCAGAAAACCCGGATTCCCGTGGGTTTATGGATTAAATCGACGGCAGTTTCCACTTTATTGACATTTTGACCGCCTGCTCCCCCAGATCTAGCCGTGGTTAACTCAATATCCTTGGGATCGATATGCACTTCCACATCGTCCACTTCTGGCATAATTGCCACGGTAGCGGTGGAAGTGTGGACGCGACCACTTGCTTCCGTCAGAGGAACCCGCTGCACCCGATGGACTCCCGCCTCAAATTTCAGCTTACTATAGACGTTATCGCCTTTAATCTCTAAAATTGCCTCTTTAAATCCCCCCATATCCGCCGGAGATTCACTCAAAAGGCTAACTTTCCATTTTTGAGTTTCGGCATATTTTGAGTACAAACGCACTAAATCCCCCGCCCAAATACTGGCCTCATCACCTCCGGTCCCGGCGCGAATTTCCAGCATGATATTCTTTTCATCGAGGGGATCCCGGGGCAGCAGCAGAATTGTTAATTGGTCTTCCAAAGTGGCGATTTTTGCCTCTAATTCTGCCACTTCTAGGGCGGCCATTTCGCGTAATTCGGGATCGCTGGCGGATTCTTTGAAGATTTGTTTCGCACCGATTAAATCCTCTTGACTTTTTTGCCAAATTTCGTAAGTGTTGACCGTTTCCTCTAGGGAAGCGCGGGATTTGGCCAGACGATGCAATTCACCCGGATTACTGGTGACATCGGGATCCGCTAGACGACGGGTTAATTCTTTGTACGTCTGTTCTACAGATTGCAGTTTGTTTAATAAATAACTTTCAGCCATGATCGATAATAAATAGGGTTAAACGGGGTTAATTTGAAGATAACCCGCAAATTCACTGGATTAGAAGCGTCTAACAGATAATAGAGACGCAATCCTTTTAATTGTCTTAATTTTCTTTGTCTGGGGTTCTTCGAGCTAGGAAAAATCCCGCTCAACTGCTGAGAGCTGAGAGTCAGTCAGTTTTGCTAATACTTAGAAATATTTTTAGGCCAGCAAGCGGCAAGGGAAGACATTTTTTTTCTTAACCAGATTATTCCTATATCTGAAGCTATCATTTTTTGGCCGTTTTGAGCAAGTAATCTTAAATTCTGTTTAAAAGTGGGGAATTGGGGTGTAGGAATTATAAATTATAAATTATGAATTATGAATTATGAAGTGAGAAGTGGGAAGAATAAATAAAAATAATCTCCTGACCCCTGACTACTGGCCCCTGACTACTGACTCCTGACGACCGGCTCCTGACTACTGACGACCGGCTCCTGACTACTGACTACTGACTACTGACGACCGGCTCCTGACTACTGACGACCGGCTCCGAACCTTCTTAAAACTGATCACTGAATACTAAACCTGCTGGAAAGGGGTACAAAAAATGCTAGGATGGCGACAGCACAGAGAAAAGTGAAAGAAAGGAATATAGCTTTACATGGAAGAGTTTGACAAGTCAATATCCTTTGATGGCAGGGATATTCGACTAAAAATAGGGCTTTTAGCCCCCCAAGCTGGCGGTAGTGTTCTGATCCAATCGGGAGAAACGGCAGTTTTAGTGACAGCAACCACAGCCAAAGCCAGAGAAGGAGTAGATTTCCTACCCTTAACCGTTGACTATGAAGAAAGATTATACGCCGCCGGGCGCATCCCGGGAGGATTTTTGCGTCGTGAAGGTCGTCCCCCGGAAAAAGCAATTCTGACCGGTCGTTTGATCGATCGCCCCCTGCGGCCCCTATTTCCCAGTTGGATGCGGGATGATATTCAGGTGGTCGCTACAACCCTCTCGATGGATGAGGAGGTCCCCCCGGATGTTTTGGCCGTTACTGGGGCTTCCGTGGCGGTTTTGTTGGCAGGTATTCCCTTCCAAGGACCGATGGCAGCGGTGCGCGTCGGTTTACTGGGGGATGAATTTATCATCAATCCCACCTACAAGGAAATCCATAACGGAGAATTGGATCTAGTGGTGGCCGGTAGTCCCGAAGGGGTGGTGATGATCGAAGCGGGAGCCAATCAGTTACCGGAACGGGATATTATTGAGGCGATCGATTTTGGTTATGAAGCAGTGCGCGACCTGATCACCGCTCAACGGGAATTGATCGATCAGTTGGGTATTCCCCTCGTCACCCGAGAAGCGCCGGTAGTAAACGAAACCGTGCAGAATTTCCTGAGAGAACAAGCTAAAGAGGAAATTAAACAGATTCTCTGTCAGTTTACCCTCAGCAAAACCGAACGGGATGAGAAATTAGAGGCGATCGAAAATCGGATCAAGGAAACTATAACCGCTCTCCCCGATGAAGATCCCTTAAAAGCTCCAACGCTGGAAGAACCCAAGTTAATCGGTAATCTCTTTAAGGATCTGACCAAAAAACTGATGCGCGCCCAAATTATCGAGGATGGGGTGCGGGTTGATGGTCGCAAACTGGACGAAGTACGGCCGATTTCTTGCCTGGTGGGAGTTTTACCCCGTCGGGTTCACGGTAGCGGTTTGTTTAATCGCGGTTTAACCCAAGTGCTTTCGATCGCCACCCTTGGCACCCCCGGTGATGCTCAGGATTTGGGCGACGATCTCCATCCCGAAGATGAAAAACGCTATCTTCATCACTACAATTTCCCACCCTTTTCCGTCGGTGAAACCCGTCCGATGCGTTCTCCCGGCCGTCGAGAAATCGGTCACGGTGCTTTAGCGGAAAGGGCGATCGTACCTGTCCTCCCCCCACAGGAGGAATTTCCCTATGTGCTGCGGGTGGTGTCGGAAGTCCTCTCTTCTAATGGTTCCACCTCCATGGGTTCCGTGTGTGGTTCTACCCTGGCGCTGATGGATGCCGGTGTTCCCCTGAAAAAACCCGTTAGCGGTGCGGCCATGGGTTTAATTAAAGAAGGGGAAGAAGTGCGGATTTTGACCGATATTCAGGGTATTGAGGATTTTCTGGGAGATATGGACTTTAAGGTGGCTGGCACTGATTCCGGCATCACCGCTCTCCAGATGGATATGAAAATCCCCGGTTTAAGCATGGAAGTGGTGGCCAAGGCGATCGAACAAGCTTTACCGGCCCGCAAACATATCCTCGAGAAGATGTTAGCGACCCTAGAAAAACCCCGCACGGAATTATCTCCCCACGCACCCCGGTTATTGACGATCAAGATCGATCCAGATCTGATCGGGTTAGTAATCGGGCCGGGTGGTAAGACGGTTAAAGGGATTACTGAACAGACCGGCACGAAAATCGATATCGATGACGATGGTACTGTCACCATTTCCTCCACCGATGGGGAACAGGCCGAAAAAGCTAAACGACTGATTTACAATATGACCCGCAAACTCAATGAGGGTGAGGTTTATCTCGGTCGCGTGACTCGCATTATCCAAATCGGCGCTTTTGTGGAAGTTTTGCCGGGGAAAGAGGGAATGATCCATATTTCCCAATTGGCCGAGGGACGCGTCGGTAAGGTCGAAGATGAAGTGGCCGTGGGGGATGAGGTGTTAGTCAAGGTACGCGAGATCGATAGTAAAGGTCGTCTCAATCTCACTCGTCTCGGTATTCATCCCGATGAGGCCGCTGCTGCCCGTAAGGCTGCTACTGTAGTCTAGGTGAATTTTTTGTTCATGTTTAACTCTCGATCACTCGATCGAGGGTTTTTGTTTTATCGCTAAAATTGCCTAAAAACGGCAATAGAGACGCAAAAACCACGCCTCTATCCCGGTATTTTCCCTAGATAGGGTTTGCTGAATAAATCTAAAAACCTTGTTGGGTAAGACTTTTAGACTTTTTGTCAATCAAAAAGTACCAGGTATGGGAGTGATCAGGGGGAAAATCCCTGGACTTTTTCCCTAAAAATTAGGTAATTGGCCACCTCAAAACCGGTAAAACCCCACACCCCACACCCCACACCCCACACCCTGTCCCCACGAAAAACTTTTTCAGCAGACCCTACGTTGCGGGATAAACCAAAATCGCGATAGTATCCTCTCGGTCTGCCGGTCGTTAAACAACGGTTGCGGTGACGACTAGGAGCGCTATTGCGGGGTAATTCCTGTAATTTTTGGTGAATTGCCAGTTTTTCTTCAAAATCCTCGGCGGTGCGGAATTGTTCTTTTAGTTCCGCTCTTTTAGCTTCGTATTTTTGTCTGAGACGAGCGCGTTTTTTCTCGCGTTCTACCATCGATTTTTTTGCCATGGGGTTTCTCGAAAAAGATTTAACCTGTAAAGACAGCATTTTCTATTATAACCTGAAACACCGGTGACAAAGGTGACATTTCTTGATATTAATTCTTAAAGTCCTAGTTGCAAATTTTCTATGTCTGAACCGCCTCAATTTCTCCAACAACGTCTTTTTTATCAGGGTCGCGTCTTTCAATTTGAAGTCTCGAAACTGCGTTTACCTAACGGTGTCGAGGGAGAATGGGAATGTGTGCGTCATCCGGGGGGTGCTTTAGCAGTTCCAATCACCAAGGAAGGTCAATTAGTTTTAGTACGTCAGTATCGGTTTAGTTTGCAAGCTCGCATTCTGGAATTTCCCGCCGGGACGATTGATGAAGGAGAAGACCCTGCTACGACGGTAAAACGAGAATTAGAGGAAGAAGCGGGTTATCGGGCGCATAATTGGCAATCTTTGGGTAAATTTGCTCTGGCACCGGGTTATTCCGATGAATACATCTATGCTTTTCTGGCCCGGGATCTGGAAAAATTAAGCTTGCCCCCCGCTCAAGATGCCGATGAAGATCTGGAAGTGGTTTTTATGAGTTTTGAGGAAATGGAATCGGCGATCGCCAAGGGAGAATCGATCGATGCTAAAACTATTACTAGCTTCTATCTGGCCCGTTTAGCTCTTAATTAATCTTTTCAATCACCGTTTGTCCTAGTTGAATCAACTCAAACCCGATAAAAAGGCTTAAAATCACAGTGACAGCCTGATTAAGTAGGGGTATATTGCCTTTACCTAGAACAGAAGCGACGAATTTGACCACAACTAAAACGAGAGCGCTAACAACGGCGATTTTGACGGCTATCATAGATTAAATTTTTCCTCACGGTTAACCAGAGTATACTATTTCCAGACTTTTTCTGGCTAGTTTCATCTTGGGTTTGATACAAAATTTAGCATTTTGGTGGAGAGCGCTCCTGTCATTGCCAAAAATGCACAGGGTTTTTGTTAAGAATTGTAAAATGTAGTTAGATTTATTTACTCAGAAGGGGATTTATGTCTAACCAAGAGTCAATTTTTACGTTCCCTCAAAAACCAGCATATTCCTCCGTATTCAAATCCATTTTAGCGATAATATCGGTTATTTTAATTATTTTGGCAGTGATCGGCGGGCTAATGATGGTTAGTTTATCATTATGTTGGCCAGAACACAATATTTATCGATTAATCCTTGGCTTAGTAGAAGAATTTTTTAACCCCTTTGCTTGGATTAAAGTTCCCACGGTTGCTCATAGCTATCAATTATTATTACCCACGGTTATCCTGCTAATTTTTACGCAGTTAATCGTTTTCTTGTCTCCGCGTCCGCAAGTTTGGTCAAGATTAGTCATTATTTCTATCACTCTAGCTATAACCCTGCGCTATCTACTCTGGAGAATTCTGGAAACCTTAAATCTTTCTACTCCTCTCAATGGCTTTTTTAGTTTACTCCTTTTAGGAATTGAGATGATAATTTTAAGTAGTAGCATAATTCAGTTAGTTTTAGTCTTAACCACGAAGGATAGACGCAAAGAAGCTGATTTTTATAGCCAAGGGGTGATCGATAAACAGTATTTACCGACGGTAGATATCCTCATTCCCACCTATAATGAGCCAGCCTTTATCTTAAAAAGAACTATTATCGGTTGTCAAGCCCTTAATTATCCCCATAAAAATATTTATATTCTCGATGATACCCAGAGGTCAGAAATTTATGAATTGGCAGAAAAATTAAATTGTCATTATCTGACTCGTGAGGATAGAAAAAACGCTAAAGCAGGTAATTTAAACCATGCTCTCAGACAAACTCAAGGGGAATTAGTGGTAGTTTTTGACGCGGATTTTATCCCTTGTCGGAACTTTCTAGAAAGAACTGTTGGCTGGTTTCAAAACCCAAAAATTGCCTTAGTGCAAACGCCCCAAAGCTTTTATAATGCCGATCCTATTGCCCATAACTTAGGTTTAGAAAATATCGTTACTCCCGACGAAGAATTATTTTATCGTCATATCCAACCAGCTAAAGATGGGGTGGGTAGTTCTGTTTGTGCTGGCACTTCTTTTATTGTCAGAAGAAAAGCCTTAGAGGAAGTGGGATATTTTAATATAGAATCTATTAGTGAAGACTATTTTACTGGGATTGCTATCTCTGCCAAAGGTTATGAAGTTATTTACTTAAATGAAAAACTCAGTGCTGGTTTATCTGCCGAAAGTTTATCAGCTTATTTACGGCAAAGATTGCGCTGGGCAAGGGGAACTTTACAGGCCTTTTTTATCAAAGCTAATCCCCTAAAAATTGCGGGACTAACTCTACCCCAAAGATTGGCACACTTAGAAGGACTTTTATCTTGGTTTTCTCCCTTAGCTCGTTTATTTTCTCTGCTTATTCCTCTCCTTTATACCTTTGGTTATATAGTACCTTTTAACATTACTATTGATGAGACAATCTATATATTTTTACCCTACATGATGCTGCAGTTAGCCACTTATCACTGGTTAAATTCTCGCTCGCGCTCCATTATTTTTTCTGAGGTACTATCGATGATTATTTGTGTACCTACAGCCCTAACAGTTCTCCATGTTCTTTGGAAACCCTTTGACAAGGGATTTCAGGTGACACCGAAGGGAATTGCTCGCCAAAATTATCAATATAATTGGCATTTATCCTACCCATTGCTCTTTTTTCTCACCATTACCTTAATTAGTATTTTCTTTAATTTGCACCATCACAATTATCAAGCAAGTCCCCTAAATTTTGGCTTGATTTTGGCTATATATAACGTGGTTATTATCATGACTGCTTTAGTGGCTTTATTGGAAGCTCCCCTCACCCTAGAAACTCAATATCAAATGCTGGAATCTCCTGTTAACTTGATCACAGAATCGGATATAATTATACAGGGCAATCTAAAAAAACTTTCGGAAATAGGAGCAGAAATTCACCTAGGGGAACCCATCTACTCAGAAAAATTACTCCTAGATATTTTAGGCGAAAACTTGCGCCTATCGGCTCATCTAGTCAATCTAGAAAAACGAGGAAAAATCTGGCAAGCGACTCTTAAATTCCAGCCACTTACCCTATCAGAGCAGAGAAAGCTAATTACTTTTTTATTCTGTCGTCCCCAGCGCTGGCAACCGAAAAATACGGCGGGAGAATTACAATCCCTTTGGTTGTTAATTATCAGCTTTTGTCGGGGTATAAGCTTGATTTGGCGGGCATTTTTGAATGAAAAAACAGCCCTTTAGTTAAGTCAAAAGTCGAAAATACTTAAGTAGCTGGTTATAATTAAATTAAAAATAGATTTTAGGTTCGATCCCCCCTGCCCCCCTTGATAAGGGGGGTGCCGATCCCCCCTTAATCCCCCCTTGATAAAGGGGGCATCTGATAATTTTTAACGCCTACCTACTTATCGAAAAATTGCTGGCTGACTATTCTATTAACTGGCTTTTGTCTGTGATTGTACTCACAGTGCTATTCTTGTATTCTCACATTTGTCACTTGACCAAAACTTGACAGTATTATAATAGAAGTAACCATTCTTAGATGGACTGGTCTATGAACAATCGTTTATACCTTCACCTGACGGCTAATAAGGAAAAGGGGTTTGCCTTGCCTCTTGCCATGTTAATTGGACTTATCCTGATGGGAACAGGGATAACTGTGATGATGCGCGTCCAAGGGGATCAATCGAAAGTAATTGCCCAAAAAGCCCAGGCTGATAGTTTAACAAGTTCCGAAGCTGCAGTGGCTCGCGTGCGGGATTTACTGAATAGCGTTCGAGTTATGGCAACGGTTGATAGTAATTGTACTACTGGCGATTGTTGGGAGAGAGCCGAAATACCCACTGGTAATCCTAGTACCAATTTCCAAAGAGATTTAAAAAAATTAGCCATTGCCACCGCCTGTGGTAATACCAATCGTAATAACGAAATTGCCTACAAAATCCTCGCACCCACAGAACAACGAGCAGTAAATCCAGGATTAAGAGATTTGGCTAGTGGTGAATGGTTTGATCTCGGTAATAATCGTTATTATCGCGTGGTTAACTACGTTTATCTCGATGATACCGAGAAGACTCCCCCCTCTAGGGGTTTAGGTTGGGGAGTTCTCACCCTCGAAGGACTTTCCCTCAAAAGTGCCGCAACAGACCTAACTAACATTAATATCAATAGAGATAGTGGCGATAATGCCGCCTCGCGTAACCGCGTGGTGGTAACTATCCCTATTTTTCCTTCCCGTCCCCTCGCATTCACTCGCACCACGGTCCCGACTTTGTGGATAAGGGAGGGAGCCACGGAAGATCTCAGTCAAACTGACCAGATTACGGCCAGCAATCCGAATTATTCTGGCGGTGCTAAATTTCAGGGGGATGTGGTTATGAGCGACACCACGGAGGCCACAGGATTTGTCGAGGGGACAGGAACTTTGCGACCGAACCTAGAATGTTATATTAACCAAAATAATATTCAACAGCCCACACCCGCACCCAATACCCCCTACAAAGCGCAATTTGTCGGTGTGCCGGAGGAGAGGCTTGATTTCCCCAATTTACCGGAGCCTCCCAACGGTATTACAAACCTAGGAGAACTTACCAGTCCTCTTTTGCCTGCTCAAGAAACTTTTCCCAGACAGGGAGACACACCCACTACTCGCACGATTAACGGTCAAAGCGTACAGGTGTACGAGTATATCGTTAATAATATCAACTTGAGTGGTAACGATAGGATCACCATTACTCCGGGGCAACGGGTGGTTTTTTATGTTGGAGGTGATATTAACGGTGTCATCGAACACGACTGCAGCCGTGTTAGCCGACCCACGGTTTGTAAACCGGGCAATCTACAAATTTATGCCAATAATGAATTAGCTTCCACCGCGCCGCAAATTTGTCTGAGAGTGGGACAAAACCAAAGACTAGAAGCGTTTATCTTTGCTCCTGACTATTCCCTCGGTAAAACCGGTAACGGTGATTTCGTCGGTGCCGCCTGGGGTAAGAAGTGGGGCAAAATTTCAACCTGTGCCCCAAATAGCGGCGCAGTTGCTGTGACCCAAGGGGTAGAATGGACTGACTTAATCCAAAACCTGAAACCCAATCCCTTAAACACCTTGCCCCAACTTGGTAAGATTGCCAATTGGTGTGAGGAACCCATACCGGAGGAGGGTGATACCCCCACGGAGCCATCTAAGTGTGTACCCACTTTCCCAACTCCTTCACCCTCTCCCTCTCCCAGTCCCTAAAAAAGTTTAACTTATCGGGTTGATAAGGGGGGTTGAGGATTTAGGTTCAGGACAGGTTTTATTGGTGAAATCACAGCGATAAATTGCCGGTTTTTGCCAACTGAGGGGAATTTCCAGCAAATCCCTCGAACCGGTCATCCCTTGTCCCAGAAAGAGAGCCAGAGCGATACAATTGAGAATTGTATGGGCGATGCGCCAACGATGGGAACGGTCTTTATAGATATCTTCGACAATGGCCAGAGAGAAAATCATCAGTAATGATGCCGCCATGCCGATATAGTAGTGGGACCAGTACCATTGGTCCGAGAGTCGCCAGACCCCATCCTGAGAACCGATAATAATTAAACCCATGCCAGTCAAAGTGGCAAAAATTCCGCGCCAGAGGCCTTGTCTAGCACGGTAGAGACAGACCAAAGAGGCAATGGTGACAAAAAACATCAAAATCACAAAAATGACCTGAAAGGAGTCTAATTTTCCGTCTTTTTGTTTATCGACAAAACCATTAAAACCGTAAACGACCGAGTAAGCTAGTGCTAACAGGTTAACCCCTACCACTGTAGCGGTTAACCAGCGGCCTAAGCGTAGATGTTCTGGCCCGACCACTGGGGGAATTTTACTTTTATTTCCCGCGTTGGTTTCTAGGCGACGTTGACGGGTTTGCCAAGCAAAGTTAACTACGAGGCCGATAATAGGAAAAACGACCACTATCGCTAGGACAGGATGAATGAGAGCCAGAAAATCGACGAATTGCATATAAATATCCCGAAAATAGTCAGCAGAAAATCGTCAACAGTTGACAAGCTATAGCCTTGTTTTTTTTAGCTTATCGCAGATATCAGGAGGCAAAAGGGAAAAGGCAGGAGATAGGGTGATAGGGTGATAGGGTTTTGGGGTGATAGGGTGATGAGACAGCTTCCCCACTTCCCCACTTCCCACTCCCTTCTCCCCAATTCATAATTCATAATTCATAATTCATAATTCCCATCTCCCCACACCCCACACCCCACACCCCCACTTCGGCCTAGGAACCTCTTTGATAATCGGCTAATCTAAAAGCAGCAATCCCTAGATTCAATCCTGACTATGAAACTACAAGAACTTTTAACAACTATCCCTCTGGTTTCCCCGATTTCTTCTCCTATCGCTTCTATTACCGAGATTACAGGAATTTCCACCAACTCCCATGCTTGTCAACCGGGAGATTTATTTATCGGTTTACCCGGTACTCGCGTCGATGGCGGTGAATTTTGGCGTTCCGCTTTGGAAAGCGGGGCCCTAGCGGCGATTATCTCCCCGGCAGCCGCTGCTAAATTTCCCCCCCCGGAGGATGCTTGCGTAATCGTTGTGGCAGATTTAGTTACTGCCACTGCTGCGATCGCTGCTAAATTTTATCATTATCCGGCCCTTACCCTAAAATTAATCGGTGTGACGGGAACCAACGGCAAAACCACCACCACCCATTTAATTGAATATTTTCTCAGCCAAGCAAAGATTCCCACCGCTTTATTCGGGACTCTTTACACCCGTTGGCAAGGATTCCAAGAAACCGCCAATCATACCACCCCTTTCGCTAACGAGTTACAAGCTAGTTTGGCCAAAGCGGTGAGCGCCGGCAATGAAATCGCCGTCATGGAAGTTAGTTCCCATGCACTGGCCCAGGGACGGGTACAGGGTTGTACTTTTCCCGTGACGGTGTTTACCAATCTCACCCAGGACCATCTCGATTATCACCTCGACATGGAGGATTATTTTGCCGCTAAAGCTAAATTATTTAGTCCCGATTATCTGCAAGGTAAGGCGATTATTAACCTTGATGATGAATATGGTCAACGTTTAGCGGCCTCCCTGTCTCCCCAACAGGTTTTAACCTATAGTGTGTCCGATGCTCGTGCCGATTTTTATACTAAAGATCTACACTATCAACCCACGGGAGTAGAAGGGGTGATGGTGACTCCCCAAGGGGAAATAGCCTTTGCTTCTCCTCTGGTGGGTCAATATAATCTGGCTAATCTCTTAGCGGCGGTGGCGGCAGTGTTAGAATGTGGTGTAGATTTAGGGACAGTAATCGGTCAAATTCCCCAGTTTTCAGGAGTACCGGGGCGGATGGAACGGGTTAGCATCGCTCCCGACCAAGATATCAGCGTCATTGTCGATTATGCCCATACTCCCGACAGTTTAGAGAATGTTTTAAAAGCAACACGTCCCTTTATTTCTGGTCGGATGATTTGTGTTTTTGGTTGTGGCGGCGATCGAGATCGGACAAAACGGCCGTTAATGGGGAAAATAGCGGCAGAATTAGCAGATTTAGCCATAGTTACCTCCGATAATCCCCGCACAGAAGCTCCCGAACGAATCCTTGAGGATATTATCGCTGGCATTCCCCCAGAAATTACCGTACAGGTAATTAGCGATCGCGCTTTAGCCATTGACACGGCTATTCAAACAGCACAACCGGGAGACGGAGTAATTATTGCGGGTAAAGGCCACGAAGACTATCAAATTTTGGGGACAGAAAAAATCCATTTCGATGACCGCGAACAGGCCCGGGCTGCTTTGATGAAAGGGAAAAAGTGATTAGAGGTGATGAATTATCAAGAAAAGCTAAGATTACTTGACAATTTATAGAGGTCGCCAATTGTCAAATCTGTGATAAGCTAGAAGAGTTTAGGTAAAAATCCCAGTTAGCAAGCAACCGCTATCTTGATAAGTTGCCTCTGCGTTAACTAAGCAATGACACTAAAAGACGTTGTTTTAGTCGATAACCAAGACTAGAGGCGCACTTTGACTGTCTAGAGTTTCAGTATAGTTTTAGACTCTGGGAGACCCTCCCTCTTGAGGAGAATCTCCCAGAATACATTGTTGAACTGTGTTAGCCAAAAAGTATTGGTCAACTGGTGACTCTATATGACCTACTGCCTTAATCCCGACTGTCCTCAACCGAAAAACGCCCCAAAAGCGTTAATCTGCGAGAGTTGCGGTTCAAAACTTCTTCTGCACGACCGCTATCAGATCCTAGGCATTTTGGGAAAAGGAGGGTTTGGGGCAACCTTTGTCTCATCGGATTTGTCTCTACCAGGTAACCCCCTATGTGTGGTTAAACAACTGCGACCTTCCACTGACGATCCTAATGTTTTTCAGATGGCCAGGGAACTTTTTGAGCGAGAAGCGGAAACCCTGGGAAAACTGGGCGTTCATCCGCAGGTTCCCCGATTATTGGACTATTTTGAAGATAATCAACAGTTTTATCTAGTTCAAGAATACGTTAAAGGTCATAACCTGCACCAAGAGGTAAAAAAACGCGGACCGTTTAGCGAAGCGGGAGTCAAACAGTTTTTAAGTGAACTGTTGCCGATTTTGAAATATATCCACAAACAAAAGGTAATTCATCGGGATATCAAACCCGCTAACCTAATTCTTCGGGAAACGGATCGAAAATTGGTTCTGATTGACTTTGGGGCTGTCAAAAATCAAGTTAACACTATTATTGTCAATGTCAATTCTCAAACTGCTTTCACTAATTTTGCCGTGGGTACCCAAGGTTTTGCCCCTCCCGAACAGATGGCCATGCGTCCGGTCTATGCTAGTGATATCTATGCCGTGGGAGCTACCTGTATCTATCTACTCACGGGCAAATCTCCTAAAGCGCTCGAAGTTGATATTAATACAGGTGAATTACTCTGGGAAAAATTAGTCAAGGTGAGTCCCCAGTTTGCTAAAGTCCTGAAAACAATGCTGGAAGTCTCCGTCCGTCATCGCTACAAATCCGCCCAAGAGGTAATGGATGCTTTAGACATGACCGCTTATGCCGATAGTCTAGCCCAAAGTTTAACCTCGGCTCCAATGGTTACTGCCCCGAAACCACCACAAGATTCAGGTCAAATACTCACTTCCTCAGTTTCTGGCACTATCAACTCTAAATTTCGCTCCAAAAATAAAAATTCAGGGGCCTCTCCAGATAATCTGTCGGGGGGACAGATCGCCTTTTCAACAACCAATACAAATACACCATCTAGAAACAAAGACCACAGCAGCGTAGATATAACCTTATCGAAGAGAAAACGCCGCTTAGATGAAAAAGCGATTTTCGATGCTTACGATAACGGCCGGCGCAATTTCGCCCAGGAGGACTTATCGAATCTCAATCTGTCTAAAGCAAAACTTTTGGGGGTAAATTTCTTTCAATGCAAATTAACAGGCACTAATTTACAAGGGGCGGATCTATCCAATGCGGATCTGGGCCGGGCTAATCTCACTCAAGCTATTCTCAAAAATACCAATTTAAATGATGCCTATCTCGGTTATGCAGACCTGGAAGAGTCCGATTTACGCGGGGCGAATCTCACCGGAGCCAATCTTCGCTACGCTCATCTCAAAAACGCTAATCTTTGCGGGGCTAATCTCTCTGATGCCCAAGTAACTCAAGAACAAATCGCCCTAGCAAAAACCAATTGGTTAACAGTTATGCCCAATGGTAAACGCGTTTACTGGTAATCTTTCCTTATGAATTATGAATTATGAATTATGAATTATGAATTATGAATTATGAATTATGAATTATGAATTATGAATTATGAATTGGGGAGCAGGGAGCTTTTTTCAGTGTTGCCAAAGGCACGGCGTAGCCGTCCAGTAAACAGTGGCCAGTAAACAATAATCAGTAATCAGTGAAAAGACAGTAGGAAAATTCGATTTAATACTGTCACTTAAAACTCAAATCTGATAACTGATAACTGATAACTGATAACTGATAACTGATAACTGATTTAACCGCGGCTTTCCTTAAAGGTTTTGTAGGCGGTTTCGGAGTCGAAAATATGGCAATAATCAACGATTCGCTTCATTAATGCCCAAGAAAACTTGGTTTCTTTCAGGTGACTACCCCAATTTTCTTTGAGACTAGCGTGAACTTTGCGGAGGTTATAGGAAGGAATCGCCGTCGAGATATGATGGGGGATATGGACATTAATATCGTGACAGAGAATTTCTACCCAACGGGGATAGCTACAGTGAACTGTCCCTTCTAGTTGCGCTACAGCTTGATTCCAGTCTTCGGGATAGGAAAATTGAATATCGGGGTCCGTGTGATGGACAAGGGTAAAGGTACTCATCCAAAAATGATAGACAAACCAAGGTACCACCCAAAATTTAACCAATCCCCAGACACCAGTGTAGAAAATGAGGGTTGGGAAAAAAATAGCGGCAAAAACTAGGACGACAATCATCGAAAAGCGGGCTTTTTCCCGTTCGTTCTCCTTGAATTGTTCGATGTTGAAGTGTAGAATAGCCCAGTGGGCGATAGAACCAAGCCACCAGAAACGACCGCGAATGCCGCGATAAAAGAGACGCACTAAGGGATTGGCCGAGTTAAAAGCTTCTAATTCCCACGGATCCCAAGCATTATCTATAGTTACCATGTTAGTTTTAGCATGATGGCGATCGTGGAGGAAACGCCAGCAGTGGAAGGGATAGATAAGCGGTAAGAGGAAAATATGACCGACAAGATCATTAACCCAGGATCGATTAGAAAAAGACCGATGACCGCAATCATGGGCGATGACAAAAAATCCCGTTAAAGCTGTACCAGTGAAAATCCAAGCTAAAGGCAGTAAATACCAGGGAGAATAAACTAGCATTGCATAACCCGCAATGACCGCCAAAATATTCGCAATCACTCCAAACCAAGCTTTAACTGGGTCTTTCTGGAAATATTCTTTGGGAATGGTTTTAATAATATCTTTCAGTTTAAAGTCTGGCTCGATCGAGGTGATCAACTCCCCATGCAATTTATCCGTCGTTGCCGTCATGAAATCTCCAATTACACTTAGGTGAACCCTTGACAAGAAATCAGCTAGGAGGTTTGGCTAAATTCTGCTCCTTACCACAAGCCAATTTTTTTGTCAATATATTTTTAACTTTAATTAATAAACTTCCGCGAAGCTTAATAATCCTTTACTTTATATAACATAAGAGGGGATTTTCTGTTTTGGCAAAATTTGACGGCGGGTACATCTCATTTTTGTAAATCTACCAATTGGGATTTTTACGGAGAAACCCCCCTGCTAAAATCGGGCGTTGTTTCTGATTTTACCACTCAATCCCAGCTTTTGGGGGGTTCTACCCCCCAAACCCCCCGTTGGGGGCGTGGCGCCGCCCCCAAACCCCCCGCGCATTAGTTTTTCGGTGGGATGCTTACACGCAGCTGCTGATACATTTGTGGCGTTTTTAACGATTAGCCGTGTTTTCTAGGGATTTAATCTCCTCTTGTACCTTACGGTGTTCGCGATTTAACTGTTTTTTGACCGATTCGGGGAGTTGTTCCTGTTTTTTCAGGGCATTATTAAAGTAATCCAATGCCAGTTTCAAAGAGCCAGTATTTTTATCCGTATTGCCTTGAATTCTCAGGATTTGACCCTTCAGATACATTAATTCTGGATTATCGGGGGTCGCTTTCAGAGCGTTATCGATAAACCGCAAAGCCTGATCGTACTGCTTCAAATCGCGGTAAGCTAGAGCTATACCTCGATCAACCAAGTAATCAGGACTTCCATAGGTTTCTAGCCGTTGAATTGCCTCTTGAGGGCTAGAAAAGGGTAGATTAACCGCTAAAATCAAATCCATATAACCCTTTAACAGGTTCAATTCCGGATCCGTAGGATTAGCCTTTTCTGCGGTTTCCAAATACTGAAACACCTGTTGTAATCTGGGGATAGCCGATACTGCTCCTTCGGTTTGAAAAACGTAGGTTCCCTCTAAAAAACTCCCCACCGCTAGATACAAATTTCCCCTTAAAGGGTCGCTACCCTGCATTTGCTTGGCCGCTGCCTTAGTTTTCTCGGAGTAGGTTTTTAGGGTGTTCCAATCCTGGTCGGTAAAAGCAAGAGAGGCCCGCATAGCATGGGACAAAGGTTCTTGGGGTTCCTTTTCTGTGGCCTCAACAATTAATTTTTTTGCCTCTAGATAGTTACCTTGTTTAAAAATAGCGTTAAAAGCGGCCTCGGTCTTATCGCCAATCGGTCGGGGATTGTTTTTGCGGAAAGGATCTCCGGCTAACCCGGGACCCATCCAGTTAACCATTACCATAACAGCCAGGGAAGCACCGATCGCCATTTTTTTCGTTAAACCTAACCTCAGCACCATGGTCAAAAGTCTCCTTGAGCGAATGAAAAAATCTGTCACAATAGAAACGAGTTTCTAGACTTAATTTCCAGTTATTTTCCTGTCAATGCTTTATCTCAAAGATGTGGTTTATCATCCTCCCGCTGCTCTCAATCCCATTTTACAGGGGATTAATCTCGAATTAGCCCCCCAAGAATTAGGTCTGATTGTCGGGCCCAGTGGTTCCGGAAAAACGACTCTTTTGGAAATTTTAGCAGGCTTTGCCGATAAAACAGCAGGGACGATTCACTGGCGCGACCAAGAATTAACGGTGCTGCATCTGCAACAATTAGGAGGAATCGTTTTTCAGTTTCCCGAACGTCATTTTTGCGGTAAAACCATCCTTGAGGAGTTGCGTCTCGGTCATCCGGAGATTAAAAGCGATCGCCTAACAGAGGCCCTAAAGGAGGTAGGATTAGAAAATATTCCTCTGGATACTTCTCCCCATAATCTTAGTGGTGGTCAACAGCGTCGTTTATCCCTCGCTGTCCAGTTAATCCGGCAGCCTAATCTGTTACTTCTCGATGAACCTACGGCCGGTTTAGATTGGTCGATGCGTCGTCAATTGGCCAAACTTCTCGCTAGTCTCAAACAACACTGGACTTTATTAGTAGTTAGTCACGATGCCGGAGAATTACTCCCCATTGCTGACCGTCACTGGAAAATTGAACAAGGACATTTGAGGGAAGTGAAAAATGAAAAAACAGATAGTTGAGGTTTTCGGGTTTTGCGGTATTAGTTGAAATTTCCCCACTCTCCTCATACCTCATACCTGATTACTGATAACTGATTACTGATAACTGATAACTGAATTAATGATCCTTCCTGAATTATTTGACCTTTGGCAAGAAACCCTAGAATGGCAACCCGATGGGGCCCAACAAGCGCGATTTCAACAACTTTATGAGTTGATTTTAGAGGGTAATCAACGTTTTAATCTCACCCGAATTACCCAACCAGAGGAGTTTTGGGAAAAACATCTTTGGGATTCTTTATCGGGTTTAGCCTGGTTACAAAAATCCCAGCCAGATCTATTGACAAAATCCCTATCAGTCATTGATTTGGGGACCGGGGCCGGGTTTCCGGGGGTGCCAATTGCGATCGCATATCCCCATTGGTCGGTGACTCTCTTGGATTCCACCCAAAAAAAGATTAATTTTCTTGAAGAAGTTATTGACAAATTAGAGTTAAATAACACGAAAACTCGTTTAGGTCGGGCGGAAATCGTCGGGAAAAACCTTAAACATAACTGTGCTTACGATATCGTCTGTTTGCGTGCGGTAGGTAATGTGGATATCTGTGTTAACTATGCTTTGCCTTTCCTGAAAAAGACCGGAATCGCTATTCTCTATCGTGGTCAGTGGTCCGAGCAGGATAGTTTAAGTTTAGAGGAGAATCTAGGGAAAGCTGGCGGTAAAATCCTCGAAATTGCCAGTTTTACCACTCCCTTAAGCCAAAGCATCCGTCATTGTCTATATATCTCCAAGGGATAACTTTAAGCAGTGAGAGGATGAAAAAAGAAAGCCAGGGCCAGAATAGCATAGGTAGCTAAGAGTAACATTCCCTCTAACCAATTCGATCGCCCATCACTACTAATCGAATTAGCCAACCACACCGCCACAGCCACTGCTACTAGCTCAAAGGGATTAAAATTTAGATCCATGGGCTGACCGATAATATAACCGATGATAACCAAAACCGGAGCCACAAACAGGGCGATCTGCATACTGGAACCGACGGCCACAGATACCGATAGATCCATTTTATTCTTAAGGGCGACGGTGACAGCCGTAGCGTGTTCGGCTGCATTACCGATAATAGGCAAAAGAATCACCCCAGTAAACAGCGCCGTTAAACCTAGCTGTTCCGTAGCCTCCTCTAGGGATGCCACCAATAACTCCGATTCTACGGCCACGGCGATAGTAACGATCAATAAAATCAAAGACCAAAACCAGATTTTCGGCCTTGCGGTGCTTTCTCCAGTGCTTTCCTCCTCGATACCGGCAACCCCGACATCGTAGAGATAGGTGTGGGTTTTCATGGAAAATAAGAGACTTAAACCATAGACGAAAATTAACACCACTGCCACGGCCACGGATAGACGTTGCAGGACTGCTTCCCCGACTCCCGTGGAGGTAAATTCCACGGCAGTGGGTAAAAGAATCGCCACCACCGCTAAATTCATAGCTGAAGCATTTAAACGAGCGGTTATCGGTTGAAATTCCTGTTCTTTGAAGCGTAAACCGCCTAAAAACATCGATAATCCCATAACTAAGAGTAAATTACCGATAATTGAGCCAGTAATCGTCGCTTTTACCACATCGATGAAACCCTCCCGCAAAGCGACATAGGCGAGAATTAATTCTGTGGCATTGCCAAAGGTGGCATTCATCAAACCGCCAATATTTGGCCCAACCACCACCGCAATCGCTTCCGTGGCTTCCCCCATGTAGGCTGCTAGGGGGATAATGGCTAGACAAGCGGTGATAAAAACTACCGTTCCGCCCCAGTGTAACAGGGAACCCGCGATCGATAGCGGTACAAAAATCAATAAGATGGCGAAAAAGGTATTTTTGCTTAACATAAAGTGGGGAATTTTGTCAAGATAATTTTATTTCGATTGGGTCGGGAACTGAGGGGGACTAGAATCGGATTTTAGCCAAAATTCCCCAGTAGAACCGGTTATTATCCATAATATTGCCCTAAAACCGTCTCTGAGTGACTTTTCTAGGGGTTCGGGGGGTGATTGGGAGGGAACAGTTACCGGTTTAATCACGATTCCGCGACTACCAAAAACAATTTCTCCCACTAATCGCGCCCTTCTCATGTGATTATCGGAAGTGACTAGATAGACACTATCAATACCTTGGGCTTTCAGTTGATCGGCTAGGCTAGTAAAGTTAGTGACAGTATCTCGCGCATTGTAATCGAGATGGAGACGTTCTGGAGAAATTCCCGCTTTTTTAAAAATCTTTTTCACATATCGTCGCGGACTACCGGAAGACACCCAAATCGGCAGCTCGGGATATTCCTTAGCTAATTTTGCCGCAAAACGTTCTCGATCGGCATGACCTCCCAAAACAAAAATCGCTTCTGGTTTTAGCCACTGCTGACGCAAATCGTGGTATAACCAGCCTAAACTCGCCAAAATTAGCGGAATAGCCAGCAATTTTAACCTAGATTTGCCTAACTTCCCTTGCGGAGAAACTCGCTTTTTTCTGCGAGAATTAGCCTTGAGAACCATATATCAGTGATCGGTGATCGGTTGTCAGCCTTCAGCTTTGTGGATTAAAGTGATCGAGGGTGAGGATCATCGAACTCACTTGACGTAGGAGATGGGGATTTTATTCCCCAACTGACCGATAATTTTCCCGGAACTCAGGTTGATTGATGGGGTCGCTTACATCCCCCACCAACGGGCCACCGCTTCGGGAAGGGGGAGCAAAATACTTAATAACAAAGCAAGGGAAAATAGACCTAATAAATCTCGTTTATTATCCAATTCCGTCACATCATTTAAAGCAGGTTGATCGCTCACTGGCATGAGTAGGAGAATAATCGCCCAGAGTAAAAAATCTGGTTGCACTAGGGCTAAAATAAACATGAATAATCGAGTTAATTGACCGATAATTATGGCGGTTTTCTGCCCATACATGGCGTGAACAATATGACCACCATCCAATTGACCCACAGGCATTAAATTTAGGGCTGTAACGATAATTCCCACATAACCGGCCACCGCTAAAGGATGTAAATGGATGGCTTTTCCTGCGATTAAATCACTGCCGAAGGCTAGTTTAGCTACGATAGACAAGAGAAAAGAAAACTGCGGATTTAAGGCCTGAAAATTTAATAAACTGCTTTGATTGGTTAGGGGAACTATTTCCGAGAGGGACAATCCCCAAAACAGTAGAGGAATAGCGATAATTATACCCCCCAAAGGACCGGCCACCGCCACATCAAATAAAGCTTTACGGGTGGGTACAGGGGAGCGCATTTGAATAAAAGCCCCGAAGGTGCCGAGGAAGAAAGGAATGGGGATAAAATAGGGCAAAGTAGTTTTAATTTTGTATTTAACTGCTGTAAAATAATGACTGAATTCGTGCAGTCCTAAAATAGCAATTAAGCCTAAACTGTAGGGTAAACCTTGTAATAATAAACTAGGATTATTTTCTAATTGTTGGGCGGTAATGCCACTTAATCCCGCACCGATGTCCGTGGTAGTTAAGAGAGTTAATAACAATAAACCCAGGGCAAGAAAGGGGCGAGTAATTTTTTCAGTTTCTATAGTTTCTGTTTTTTGCTGCCAGGGATTAGCCACAAGAGCGAAAAAAGGTTGTCCCTGAAAACTTTCTTGGAAAAGCAATAAAAAGCGATCCCCAAAAACCTTTTCCACATTGTTTTTAATCACTTGATAAGCTTCTTCGGGAACCGCTCGCAATTTCCCCCGACAGAGAATTGCTTGGGGACGATAATCGATATTTTGCAGATAATAAATACCCCAAGGAAAACAATCTCTTAGGGATTTTTCCTCTTCGGCAGTGATCGGTTTTAAATCATTTTTAGGTGCAGGATTATCAATATTTTCTAGGACTAAATTCGCTTTTTCCAGTGGTGATGGGGGGCTTTCTTGGGGAGTAACTCGACCCTTTTGTACTAGCCACCAATACAAAAAAGGGCAGATCACAAAAGGGCCGACCAGCAAAAATGCCGGCATGGGGGTATCCTGTCCATAGATTAACGTCCAGCCGGTCCAAATAAGAGCCGGAGTCATCAGGACTAACCAAATTAACCAAATTGGTGTTGTCGTGATTTTGGCCACGCTACGCTTGACGATAAAATAAGTGAAACCGCCAAGAATCCCTAATAACAACCACATTTCCATATCGGCTCTTTTCTCTTGAATAAAAAGCGGCTAATTTCAGCCCGCCCGGTCATCGATCGTGCTAGATTGTAAACCGCATTGATTGTGATTTGGATAGGCAAACCATGCGATCGGAAACCGAATCGTCTCCTTTAGAGGTTAGCAAAACCACAAAACCCCCTCGATTAATTCTAGAAGGTTTATACGCTTTCTCCCCCAATCGGGAAACCCTAGGGGGAACCTCTTATCTTATTGTAGAAAATACCGGCAATATTCTGGTGGATTGTCCTAGCTGTGAGGAGAGCGAGCGGGATTTTCTCCGAGAAAAGGGTGTCCGTTACCTATTTTTTACCCATCGCGCGGGTCAGGGGAAACAGAGCGATTCTCTGCAAAGTTTACTTGATTGTGAGATTATTCTACAGGAACAGGAAGCTTATCTGCTTCCTCACCTTCAAATTACCGTTTTTCAGCAGCAAATCCAGTTATCTCCCACTTGTAGCGGTTTTTGGACTCCTGGCCATTCTCCCGGCTCCTCCTGTCTCTACTGGAACCGTCACGGGGGGGTTTTATTTACCGGTCGTCATCTTCTCCCCGACACTAAGGGTCAACCGCGACCCCTACAGACCGCGAAAACTTTCCACTGGCTGCGGCAATTGCGATCGCAAAAGGCCATTTTAGACCGTTTTAGCCCAGAAACCCTCTCCTATCTTTGTCCGGGGGCTAATACCGGCTTTTTGCGCGGTCGGGGAATTATCGATCGCGCCTACGAAAAAATCAGCGCCAATCCTCTTAACTAAGGGACTTGCGTGGGAATAATATCCCAGCCAGAAAATCGCTCTGTAGAAGAATCAGACCAGCCAGACGGCATATTATCAAAGCGCAAGTCCCTTAGCTCCGGGGGCTCTCGAAGGCTCTCCCCCTACTTAGGGTGATCAGCAAACCTGATCGATCGGAGGGCGCAAGCCTTGCGCCCCTACAGTAACTGATTTTGTCCACAATGTAGGGGCGAACTGCGTTCGCCCAAAAGGTACATTATCAAAGCGCAAGTCCCTAAAGACTTTTTAGAAGCTGCATCGTTCAATTCCCAGAAATTATGAATTTAACCGTTAAAGACTTGGGTGAACAGGGATTGCTACCGATTCTGCAAAAATATTGTCCTGCGGAGATTATCGGTGATGATGGGGCGATTTTATCCCTGAAAGAGGGTTACTCTCTCGTTGTCACCACTGATGTTTTAGTTAATAACGTCCACTTTAGCGATATTACCACCTCTCCGGAAGATGTGGGCTGGCGAGCGGCGGCGGCTAATTTATCCGATTTAGCGGCTATGGGGGCAGAACCCCTGGGAATTACGGTAGGATTGGCTTTAACTCCCAATCTAGCCATCGATTGGCTAGAAGGACTCTATCGGGGTCTTAGCTCTTGTCTGCAAGTATATCAGACGGCGATCGTTGGGGGCGATGTCTGTCGGGCCACGGAGATTAACATCAGCATCACCGCCCTGGGACAAGTGGCAAAAAATGAAGAAATTAGACGTTTTAACGCAAAAGTTGGCGATAGTATCGTTATTACTGGTTATCACGGTTTATCGCGGGCTGGATTAGAGTTACTCTTTCACCCTGAAACCGGCAGGAATTTAAATTCCGGCCAAAAAAAGCGATTAATCCAAGCTCATCAACGGCCGCGACCGAGACTTGATTGCATACCACATTTACAAAAAATTGTCAAGCAATTTCCCATCGCTGGCATGGATAGCAGTGACGGGTTAGCAGATGCCATAATTCAAATTTGTCGCTGTAGTGGGGTTGGTGCTGAAATCGAGAGGATTCCCCTGCATCCAACCCTGAAAGAATATGTAGGAGCCGAAAAAGCTCTAGAATGGGCTTTATACGGCGGTGAAGATTTTGAGTTAGTTTTGTGTTTGCCCCCAGACAGTGCCAGAGAATTGCTGGAGAAAGTGGGGGAAGAGGGGGCGATAATCGGTCAAATTGTCCCGGGGAAAGAGATAAAATTAGCCGATGGTAGAAACCTCAGTTTAAGCTCCGGATTTCAACATTTTTAGCCTCTATAAATCGCCAAAACCTTTCTTTTTCTTGATTTTCTTCGGTTTTTTCGGGCTGCCACCTTGACCGCGGAACCCCGGTTGATTGCCACCCCCAAACATTCCGCCACCCATCCCGGGCATCCCCGGCATAGCGGGCATTTGTCCCCGTCCCATCTGTTGCATCATCGATCGCATTCTGGTGAAATTAGTAATTAGTTTGTTAACTTCTGTTTCTGGATGTCCCGAACCTTTGGCAATGCGACGACGACGATTAGGAGACTTAGCCAATAAATCGGGGTTAGCGCGTTCCTCCGTGGTCATGGAATTAATCATCGCTTCCGTGCGTTTTAACTCTTTTTCGCCCTTTTCGATGTCTGTCCCGCTCAGTTTGCCCAGACCGGGGATTAACTTCAAGACTCCCCCCAGGGAACCCATATTTTTTAACAGCCGCATCTGTTTGAGGAAGTCATTAAAATCAAACTTAGCCTCTAAAATCTTGGCCTGCATTTTGGCCGCGTCTTCTAGGTCTAACTGTTCCTGGGCTTTTTCCACTAGCGTCAGGACATCACCCATATTGAGGATGCGACTGGCAAGGCGATCGGGATAAAATGGCTCTAAAGCTTCTACTTTTTCGCCAACCCCAACAAATTTAATCGGTTGTCCCGATATTTGCCGCACTGATAGGGCCGCCCCACCACGAGTATCGCCATCAAGTTTGGTGAGAATTGCCCCCGTGATGCCGATTTGTTGGTGAAAAGTGTTGGTAAGACTGGCCGCTTCCTGACCGGTCATGGCATCCACCACTAATAAAGTGTCGTCGGGCTTGACAATTTTCTTGATTTGTGCTAGTTCGCCCATCATCTGGGTGTCTATTTGCAAACGACCGGCGGTGTCGATGATAACCGTATCTACGCCCAATTCTTTGGCTTTTTCCACACCTTGACGGGCGATATCGACGGGATTAGCCTGAGAACCCATCTCGAAGACGGGAACATTTATCTGTTTACCGAGGGTGATTAATTGGTCAATGGCCGCCGGACGGTAAACATCGGTGGCCACCATCAGGCAGCTTTTGGACTGTTTGCGGAGATATAGGGCTAATTTGGCGGTGGCGGTGGTTTTTCCTGTCCCTTGCAACCCGGCCATTAAAATTACGGTGGGGGGTTTATCGGCCTGAGCTAGGGGAACGTTACTTTCCCCCATAATTTTAACTAATTCATCATAGACAATTTTGATAAATTGCTGGCCGGGATTGACTCCGGAAATCACTTCAGCGCCGAGGGCTTGTTTCTCGACCTCAGCAATAAATCCCTTGACTACCTGTAGGTTAACATCTGCTTCTAATAAAGCCCGCCGGACTTCTTTGAGGGTTTCTTGTATATTGGCCGAGGAGATTTTATCTTGACCTCGTAATTTTTTCCATGCGTCTTCTAAGCGGTCGGCCAGTGCGTCGAACATAGTTTCGGAATTAAATTTTTAACTAGATCGATTTTATCTCAAATGTCAGGGGAAGACCCCCGTTCTTATCCTGTCATTGGTCGGGGATCGGCGGCAAAGTTCGATCGAATGTTAAACTGAGTCTGTCTTAGCTTCGGAAGTATTCGATCGCTGCAGGAATCGATTAAAGAGAAAACCGAGGAGCAGGGCCTTAAATTCAAGGTCGTCAGTGAACTTTTTATAAAAGCTGAAGTTGATTTCCACCATGTCCTGCATGATGTCGGATGCCAGGATATCAAAGGCTAGTTTAACATTTTCGGGAGTATTGATCTTAAGGCTCGCTTTCAGGGGTGCGCTGTCATCCAGTTTAGTTTCAAGGTGTTCGATAAAAACTCGCTCATCCTCACTGAAATCAGTACCAAATCGTCGATTAATTTCTTCAATGATTTTCGAGAGGGGTTCTATCTTTTTGGTGGGGGGTTGGCCCGTGCCGGGGGAATAAACCCTAGAAGTTTCCCTGACACCCCGTTTTAGTTCAATTTTGCCCCTGTGGGTCTCTTGGATGCGGTAGGAGTTTAGTTCAATGCTTTGTTGAATAGGCAAAGGAAGGGCCTCTGGGGAGGTGGGAAGTTTGCAGATTAAGTGGCGGGAAAATTCATAGAACTTCTCTAAGTCTGCAGCAGGTATGGGGAGTAATTGAGAGACAAAGCCATAAAGTCGGATAAATTCTTGTAGTTTACCCCGAAAACCGACTTTTTCCTCCTCAGAAGCTTCTAGGTAACGGTCGAGGACGGGGTTGAGGCTGCCATGAAGCTTGGCCTGAGTTCCTTGGGGGTGAAAGAATATCTGCGCGAAGCTATCGATGTCGGAATCTTGGTAAAAGTGATAGTCGTCAAGCTGTGCTTGGATTTTATAGATCCGGTTGGGGTCGGTGGCTTCCGTCAAGATGGTGCAGTCGTAGTAATCTTTAAAGGCTGCCTTGATCTCATCGGCCTCGTTGGCGAAGTCCAGCACCAGAGTCCCGGTTTTGTGGGGGTGGATGCGGTTGAGACGGGAGAGGGTCTGGACAGCGTTAACCCCGGCTAATTTCTTATCGATGTACATCGCGCCTAGGAGGGGTTGGTCAAAACCGGTCTGGAATTTGTTGGCAACGACGAGAAAGCGGTAGGGAGCTTGTTGAAAGGTGTCTGCGGTGGCTTTGTCAGGGATATGACTACCTGAGGAGGCGCTATTCATTTTGGTTTCGGTGAAGTCTTCGCCGTCTCTAACTGTCCCAGTAAAGGCGACTAGGGACTGATAGGGATAGTCTTTTTCCTTGAGATAGCGGTCTAGGGCCAACTTGTACCGCACGGCATGGAGACGCGATCGCGTGATAATCATGGCCTTGGCCTTGCCTTGTACCTGATGGGCCACCTGCTCATGGAAGTGTTCGACAATGATGGCCACTTTCTGCTTAATGGTGTGTTCGTGTAAATCGACGAAGTGGCGCAGCAGCGAGGCGGTCCTGGCGCGATCATAGTGGGGGTCATCTTCGATGGTTTTGAGCAGATTAAAATAGGTCTTGTAGGTGGTATAGTTCTCCAGCACGTCGAGAATAAAGCCTTCCTCAATCGCCTGAGCCATGGAATAGAGGCTAAAGGGAGCAAAGCTGCCGTCCGGTTGTCTGGTGCCGAATACCTCTAGGGTTTTGGGTTTCGGCGTGGCGGTAAAAGCAAAATAACTCAAATTAGCAATTTTTCCCCGTTTTTTTGCCTCGGCGACGGTTCTATCTTCTAAATCCTCCTCTTCTCCCCCTTCCTCGGCGGCGGCCGCTTCTAGGCTGGTGGCGGTGAGGACGCTTTTGAGTTTTTTGGTACTTTCTCCGGTCTGGGAGGAATGGGCCTCATCGACGATTACTGCGAAGCGCTGCCCAGAAAGGGACTGGATTTGATCGACGATGACGGAGAATTTTTGCAGGGTGGTGACGATGATATTTTTCCCGGACTCTAGGGCCTCTTTGAGTTGCCGCGAGGTTTTGTCGATGTTTTCCACCACCCCAGAGGTCTGTTCAAACTGGCGGATAGTGGCCTGTAGTTGCTGATCCAATATACGGCGGTCGGTGATGACGATGATAGAGTCAAAAACGCGGGTATTATGATCATCGTGCAAGCTGACAAGTCCGTGGGCCAGCCATGCTATTGAATTACTCTTGCCACTGCCGGCACTGTGTTGGATGAGATAGGATTTTCCTGTCCCTTCGGCCTTGGCATCGGCCAGCAAACGGCGCACGGCATCTAATTGATGGTAGCGGGGAAAGATAAGCCTTTTTACTCCTGTTTTTCTGCCCTTGTCGTCTTTTTCTTCCTCGAGGGTGATAAAGTTCTGGATTAGGTCAAGGAAGCTATCTTGCCGCCAGATTTGCTCCCACAGGTAGGCGCTGCGGAATTTGGTAGGGTCTGGGTTTGCCGCTACGCCAGTCTTTCCGGGGTTGAAGGGTAGGAAGCCGGTTTCATGGCCCTGAAGGTGAGTGGTGACATGGACCTGATCTGGGTCAACGGCAAAGTGAGAGAGACATAGGCCAAACTTGAGGAGTGGCTCTCTCGGATCTCGATGTTCTTGATATTGTTTAATCGCTTGTTGGAAGTTTTGCCCTGTAAAAGGGTTTTTTAGTTCGGCGGTGAAGATGGGTAAACCGTTAAGAAAGAGGACAATATCGATGCTGTTGAGGGGATTTTTCTGGCTGTAGTACAGTTGTCTAAGGACACTAAAGCAGTTGGTCTGGTAGAGTTTTTGGGTTTCCGGATTGAGACTGCTGGGGGGTTGGAAGTAGGCGAGTTGGAAGCGGCAGCTGTTGGCTTTGATGCCTTTTCTGAGGACTTCTAAGGTTCCCCGATTCTTGATGACTTCGGCAAGCTGTTTGAGGAGTTGGGTGTTTGCGTCGTCACCGTACTGGGTTTGGAATTTCTGCCACTCTTGAGGTTGGCTGGTTTGGATGAAGTTAAGGACATCTTCGGGTATGAGGCAAAGTGAGCGATCATAATCTTTGGAGCTGCGGCGCTGGTAGCCGCTGTTGAGGAGGCTTGCTTCGATGGTGGCTTCAAAGTTTTTCTCGGAGGTGTCTATCATGTCTTTAGACTGCTGATTGTCAATATTATACTAAATCCGTTGAGTATAGGCTACTTATAGAGGAGAGGCAAAAGGCAACAGGCAAAAGGCAAAAGGGGAAAGAAATAATCAGTTTTTAATAACCAGATTTAGTATTATGCCCTAATTAAGTAGGTAGCCGTTAAAAATTATCAGATACCACCCTTATCAAGAGGGGACTAAGGGTAGGGTTGATTCATGAATCAACCCTACTATAAATCAACCCTAGTATCTCTCCGCAAATTCGTTTAAACTCTTGCGAGTTATAATGTGCATGGCTTTAATGTTCCCTCACGTCTATTTTACCGGTAACGGCGGCTGAAATTAACGCGGTGCGATATTCTTTGAGATGGTCAATACTGGTGCGGGTTTTGGTGATTAGGTTGTCAATTTTGCTGGTTTCTCGGTCTAGGAATTGGGCGATTTTTTGTTGTTCGGGAAGGGGGGGGAAAGTAATAATAGTTCCTCTTAATTCTTCAGCATTAAGATGAGGCTGTGCAGCTCTCAATTGATGAAATGCAAATTGTATATATCGAACTTCTGATGATAGAAGCTGCCATGCTATAAATTGATTACTACCTTCTTTTACAGTTGTTACCATATCATAGCCAGCTATTGAACCGTGATACTCTTCAGGAATAAGAGCAGAATCTCCTGTGTACGCACCACTTCTGACCACAATTATTTCTCCAGCAGCAAGAACAGCATTTCTACTTTCTGGCACTTGTTTGGGGTCAATATAAATCATATCTTTTTGAAAAATTCGACCGCTTTTTACATTTGTAGCTCTTATTAAAGGTGTTCCATATAAAATTTCTGGTGGTGGTTGTCCAAGTCCATAACGAATGTTAGCAATTCGTTTTAATAAGAGTACCTTCCAATGTTCTGGAATTTCACCCAACCATTCAACCCCAGAATCCTTCATCGGAACATCTGGGTTAAGTCCTTTGGTGACTGCATGGCTAATCAGTGCGGTGCGCTTCTCTTTAAGGAGTTCGATTAAGCGCTCTTTCTTGGTGATTAGTTTATCAATTTTGCTGGTTTCTTGGTCGAGAAATTCGGCGATTTTTTGTTGTTCGGGAAGGGGGGGTAGTAAACAACTGAGATTAGAAACATCTGTTAAAGCAACAGCTTCATAGGTACTTCCTGTAGATAAAAAATTTAGTTCAACTTTTACTACTTGAATTAAATACCAAGCAAATTCTCTAATAATAATATCTCTTGGTCTTATAGAACATAAACCACGACCAATACCATATCTTCTATCTGCTTCATTCAAAGCACCAACTGGCGCTCTTACCGAGATTAAAATATCCCCTTTCTCTGCATACTTATTTACTGTGGCGCAAAATATTTTTGCTTCTGGATTTCTATTCCCAAATTCAGCATTTCCCTGAAGAAAAGGTGATCCATATCCTTCATGATTATAATCATCAGAACTGGGAGATTGTCCCATTGTGAGATAGGAAATATACTTAAGTTTCTTCACCTCCCAATGTTCTGGAATTGCACCCAACCATTCAACTCCAGAATCCTTATAAGTAGGATAAGGCTGCCATTTTTTTGTCATCATATTAATCTAGCTCTTAGGTTAGTATTTTATTTGATATTTTGTCTGAAAAAGAGAAACTGAAATAATCTTGGTATGGCCTAGATTTTTAACTTCATCAAAGTCCTTGTCTCCTGTAATAAAGTAATCAGCATTATTAACAATTCCACAGGCTAAAAACTTAGCATCTTTTCTATCTCTGGGGAAATCAATTTCTAAATTAATATCGACGACAAAAGTAACGGCACTTGTAAGAGTCAACCAGTATTGTTTCTGCTCATCAGTTAGCTTTAACCGTTTTCGGGATAAAACCTCTCTATATTCTGCTAAAATATCCGGTGATACTATCCAGTAAAAATCTGGGTTAGATACTACAAAGATAATTATTTTTTCCGGGTTTCTGTCAGCTATTGCGGCAGAAATAACAACATTAGTATCGATTACAACCTTCATTTTCCTCTTCTATAATCCTCAATTTCAGCCTCAATTTCCTCTTCAGTCAAAGGATTGTCAGCGTGTAAAGCTTGGACTTCTTTAAAGAAATCTCGTAACTTATTAGCTAGAGCTTCCCTGTCATAATTTTTGGCAATAATCATTACTTCCACTTGCTGACCTTTTTGAAAAGGTAAATCAGACAAAACAAGCTGATTAGGATCTTGAATGACCAAGGTTTTCTGATAGATATTCATCACTGGGGACTTAATAAGCGAGAACCGTTATCTGTATAAATTTCTGTTAACACCCATTTGATAGCTACATTAGCATCAACAACAAAACTCGTCACCTTTGTCTATCCTCTCTTAATAATTCTGTGCTATCCAAAAAATTTCTTCCTTGAAAATGTTCTCGCACTTTAGCAAATCTTTCCCTTGCTTGAGATAAGGTTTCCTTTGTTTTGGTTTTCTCCTCTGTAATAGGTTCAACAGTTACCGTTACATCCACTTCCTGACCTTTAAACTCAGGGGGAATATCTAAATGTAACATCCCATCTTCGCCGATATGAGAGCGTAATTTGATTACTGGCATTTTGACACCTCTTTTTTATTTTATTTGCTTCTCCCCCCTTTTGAAGGGGGGTGGGGGGGATCGTCCAAATCTAAAACAAAATCAGTTAGAATATTCTCACCTGATAAATGTGTGGGATTGTGCAGAACTTCCACCTCTTGATTAGCTCGATAAATCTCAACGGTTTTACTTTTCGGATCGATTAACCATCCTAATTGTAAGCCATTTTCTAAATACTCCCGCATCTTCTCTCGTAGGGTCATGCTCAAATTCTCTCCTCTAGACTTGTTAACATGGCTAAAATCTCCCCTTCCACTTCCTTAATATCAGCTTCAATTGCCTCTAAAGTTCGCGGTGGCTGATACTTATAAAAATAGCGATTAAAATTAATCTCATACCCCACCTTTCCAAGCGCACCGTCCCTAATATCCCGCACCGTGTCACTAATCCAAGCATCGGTTACATGGGGGAGAACTTCTCGATCGAAATAGTCATTAATATCCTGTTTAAGTGGTACATTTTCCGTATCTCTTAAATCCGTATCCGGTTCGGGATTACCCTGTTTATCCAGACAAATATTAGCCGATTCGTCCCGCTCAGAAAGAGCCGAAAGAATCGCCTTATAAACTGCTGGCGCGACCGTTATTCCCCCGGTTTTCATCGCTTTCTTTAGCACCTTCTCAAACTCCCCTCGATCCTGATATAAAGTATCGGGAAAACTATTAAGAATGTCTAAAATCAGCCTTTGTTGTTCCTTGCCGGCCTGTTCCTCGATCCCCTTCATTTCATCACTTTTCTTCTTGCTTACTGCCAGACTAGCAAACGCGCTCTGCTCTTTCAATCGCTCAATCCGCTCCGGTGATGCCTGAAAATTGAGCCTCAAGGGACGCTCTACGGTAATCTTGCGGTAGCCGAAATCTTCCCTATCAAAAATCTTACTCACTTCCGAGGGTTGAAAACTCTGGAAAATTTCAGTTATCTCCCGAATATGCTCGGAACTAATCTCCCGGCGCTTGCTGCCAAGACTCTTCCGCATCGGCAGCCAAAACTCGGAGGCATTAATCAGCTGCACCTTACCCCTCCTCTCAGCAGCCTTGTGGTTGGTCAATACCCAGATATATGTGGCAATGCCGGTGTTATAAAATAGGTCATTCGGCAGAGCGATAATTGCTTCGAGCCAGTCATTTTCCAAAATCCAGCGCCGGATCTCGCTCTCCCCACTTCCCGCATCCCCGGTAAACAATGGCGAACCGTTCATAACAATCGCCACGCGGCTGCCTCCTTGGGTCTCCGGCTTCATGCGTGCAATCATGTGCTGTAGAAAAAGAAGTTGTCCGTCACTGATGCGGGGTGTTCCTGCTGAAAATCGGCTGCCCGCTTTTTGTGCCTCTGTCTCCACCGCGTCCTTATCTCGCTTCCAGTCCTTGCCGTAGGGTGGATTGGCCAGGAGATAGTCAAAGGTTTTGTCACTGTGCTGGCCCTGGGAAAGGGTGCTGCCAAACTTGATATTTTCAGCGTCCTTACCGTCCACACTTTTCATGTAGAGGTCGGATTTACACACAGCAAAAGTCTCCGGGTTGACTTCCTGGCCAAAGAGAAAAACCTGGGCCTTGGGGTTGAGTTCCAAAATCCGATCCTTGGCAATGGTCAGCATTCCCCCGGAACCGCAGCAGGGATCGTAAACGCTGCGAGTAATGTATTCTTGGCTTAACTGTGTTTTGTCCGGGGAGAAGATGAGGTTAACCATTAACTGAATCACTTCCCGGGGTGTGAAGTGTTCCCCCGGATTTTCATCGAGAGCTTCGTTAAACTTGCGGATGAGTTCCTCAAAGATGTATCCCATCTCTAGGTTAGAAACCTTATCGGGGTGTAAATCGATGTTCTTAAACCGCTCGGTGACGAGAAAGAGCAGGTCTGATTGTTCCAGCTTGTCGATGGTGTTGGCAAAGTCGAACTTCTCTAACACCTCGCGCATATTGCCGCTAAAACTGTTGATGTAGAGCTTGAGGTTAGCGGCCAACTGTTTGGGATCATCGAGGAGTTTCTCGAAGTCGTAGGGACAACTGTTATAGAAGGCAAATCCTGATTTTTTGCAGAGGAGGGGGTCGAGATTGTCGAGCTTGTCTTTGTACTGGTGGTAGGCTGTTAAGACCTCCTCTTTGGTCGGCTCTAACACACAGTCGAGGCGACGCAGCACGGTGAAAGGCAAGATGACATCTTGATATTTGCCGCGCTTAAAGGTGTCGCGGATTAAATCCGCGATACTCCAAATAAAACTTACCTTGTCACCGAAGTTGTTCATCGGAAATTTTGGGTCTGAAACCCCGCCGTTCTACGGCGGCTTTACGTTAGAATTAAAAAGCCAGTCTCGAAAACCAAGTGGACGGCGCAGCACCTTGAAAACTCGGCTTAGGGGGTTCCGACCAGAAAAGCTTGGCCGGGTAAAAAGTCGCGCGCAACAAGTACAAGAAGCTA